>SKNK01000389.1 GCA_007120565.1 Nitriliruptoraceae bacterium
CCTCCTTGTTCGGGAGGCCACTCTCTTTCGCCAGTTCGTAGACGCGAACCTTGCTCACGCGCTCTCGCTCCTCACGGTCCCCTGTGGGACCTGGTGGTGCACACCCTGATGTCGGCGGCCGATCTCGCTCCTCAGCGCCGCGAGCGCGGCGTCGAGGTCCGTCCCCGTTGCGCCGCGTAGGGCGCGCCGCAAGCCGGCGCCGTCGCGGCGGGTGGCCGCGTCGACACAGGTTGGGTGGGGGCAGAGGTAGGCGCCACGCCCGGGCAGGCGCCGTCTGGGGTCGAAGCGGACTCCGAGCGGTGTCCGCGCCAACCGGAGCAGCTCATCCTGGGGACGAGCCGTCCGGCAGCCGACACACGTTCGGGTACGTGCCGCTCCGGGCATCAAGGGTACTTCCTTCACGCTCTTGGTCAGGTCATCGGTGGTTGGCGGGTGCGACAGGCGGCCGGTGGGACAGTTGCCGTCGCCTGCGGCCCCTGCGCCTAGGTGCGATCCTCGGTGGGATCCGCCGCCGAGTCGGTGGCGACATCGGTGTCGCTTTCCCCGTCAGCGGGCGGGTCTGCCACCTCGTTCGCGGCGTCCCCAGCGCCGCCCTCGGTGGTGCCAGCGGCCTCGGTGCCCGCCACGGCTTGGCCACCGGGCGGACCCTGCTCGGTCACCGGCATGTCCGTGGAGTCGGGACCGGAGGGCTCAGCGGTCGCATCGGCGGCATCGACCTCATCGTCCTGTTCGAGGGCGTTGGCCCGTACGGCTTGGGCAGATTCGACGGCGGAAGCGATCGCGCGCTCCCCCTCCTCGGACAGCGGGTTGCCGTACTCATCGATCAGGCCGGCTTCGAAGGCGTCCTGGAAGGCGCGCTGTTCCTCGGCGAACTGCGTCTCGGACTTGATGTCGATCCGCCATCCGGTCAGGCGTGCAGCCAGCCGCGCGTTCTGCCCTTCGCGACCGATCGCCAGCGAGAGTTGGTAGTCAGGTACGACGACCATCGCCGTGCCGTCGTCTGGGTAGAGGTAGACGTTGGCGACCTTGGCCGGGGACAGCGCGTTGGCGACCAGTTCCTCGGGCTCGTCCGCCCAGCGCACGATGTCGATCCGCTCGAGTTCGTCGGAGTGCAGTTCCTTCTGCACGCTGCGGGCACGCTGGCCGCCCGGGCCGACGCAAGCACCGACCGGGTCCACATCAGGATCGTTGGAGGTCACCGCGACCTTGGTGCGGTGACCCGCCTCGCGGGCGATGCCCTTGATCTCGACGATGCCCTCCTCGATCTCGGGCACCTCCAGCGCGAACAGGCCGACGACCAAGGCGGGGTGGGTCCGCGAGGCGACGATCTGGGCGCCCTTGAGCTGCTTGCGGACCTCGATGACCACGCCACGGGTGAAGGCACCGTGCTCGAGACGCTCGTTGGGGATCTGTTCGGCGTAGGGCAGGAGCGCCTCGGTACGACCGAGTTCGATCAGGGTGACGTTGCCCTGCAGGCTGACCTGCCCGGCAACGATGTCACCTTCGCGTCCAACGAACTCGCCATAGGTGGCCTCGCGCTCGGCTTCGCGCAGACGCTGGAGCAGCACCTGCTTGGCCGTCTGCGCCACGATGCGGCCGAAGTCGGTGGGCTCCTCCCGCCACTCGGAGACGACGTTGCCGTCATCGTCGAGGTCCTGAGCGAACAGGCTCACCTCTCCGGTGACCCGGTCAACGGTGACCCTGGCTTCGTCGCCGACCGCTTCGGAGGAGCGCTTGTACGACGAGGCCATCGCCGTCTCGAAGGCCTCCACGACGGTGTGGAAGTCCAGGCCCTTGTCGCGCTCGATCTGACGCAGAGCATCGAGGTCGATCTTCATCGTTGACCCTCCTTGGCGGTCACCATGGCAGCACGACCATGCCGTGGTCGAGGTCGGAGAACCTGACGCGCACCTCATCACCGTCAACGTCCAGCGTGACGCCGGCCTCGTCGACCGCAACGAGCCGGCCGGTGATCTCGTCGAGGTCGGCCTGCTCCGCGGGGGTGATGCGAACGTCGCGGCCAACGTTGCGTTGGAAGTCCCGCCGCTCGGCGAGTGGCCGGTCGACCCCCGGAGAGGTGACCTCCAGGGTGAACGGGCCCTCGACGAGGTCGTGCTCGTCCAAGGTGTTTCCCAGCCGACGCGAGAACCGGGCGACCACATCGACGTCCAGCCCCTCGGTCGAGGTGGCGTCGGCAACGTCGGCGATCACTCGGATCAATGGCCGCTGGGCCGGGCCACTGAGTTCGACGTCAAGCACCTCGACGTCGAACTCCTCGGCCATCGGAGCCGCTACGTCGCGCACGAGGTCGGGCACGTGCCCGTCATCGTCTCGCGGCATCGGATCCCTCGCTCTCAGTGGTGCTGGTGGTGGTTCACCACCCAGACGGTGGTGCTGGCGGCGAACCGGTTCCCACGGGAACGGCCGGCCCGTACGGGCCGGCCGTCGCGTGGACGTCCGTTGTGGTGGTCCTGGTCCCTATCGACCGAGGTGACTCGCGGTCCTGCGTGAGGTCGTAGGGTCAGCTCTTGGGCTTCCCGCCGTCTCCGGGGTCGTTCGGGGCCGAACGCGACGGAGCGGGCCAACACGGCCCGCTACGTGGACCTCGACGATACCACGCTCCCACCATGCTCGCTAGACAGCCGTGCGCAGTTCCCGGTCGGTCAAGCGACCACGGGCGGGCCCTCGCCGCGTTCGGCACGGATCTCATCCGCCATCTCGGTGGCGTAGTGGACCAGGGCTTCGACGATGTCCTCTTCACGCACGGTGGCGATCTTCTCACCCTTCTTGATGATGTCGCCCTTGCCGTTGCCAGCCGCCACTCCCAGGTCCGCTTCGCGCGCCTCTCCTGGTCCGTTGACCACGCAACCCATCACCGCGACCCGCAGAGGCGCATCGAGTCCCTCGAGTCCCTTCTGCACGTCCTCAGCCAGGGTCCACACGTCCACCTGAGCGCGGCCACACGAGGGGCAGGAGACCACGTCGAGGCCACGTTCGCGCAGGTGGAGAGCTTCGAGGATCGCGATCCCGGCCTTGACCTCTTCGACCGGGTCGGCCGAGAGCGACACACGGATCGTGTCGCCGATGCCCTCCGCGAGCAGAGCCCCGATCCCGACCGCGGACTTGATCGATCCGGACTGCAACGGGCCGGCCTCGGTGACGCCGAGGTGGAGGGGATAGTCCGTGCGCTCCGCGAGCAGACGGTAGGTCTGGATCATCACCCACGGATCCGAGTGCTTCACCGAGATCTTGGTGTTGTGGAAGTCGACGTCTTCGAGGAGGCGCACCTCTCTCAAGGCCGATTCGACCATCGCTTCGGGCGTCGGGCCCCCGAACTCCTCCAGGATCGAGTCCTCGAGCGACCCGCCGTTGACCCCGATGCGGATCGCGACGCCGGCTTCGTTCGCCATCTGCCCGAGCAACGCGACCTTGTCGTGCTTCTTGATGTTGCCGGGGTTGATACGGACCCCCGCGCAACCGGCCTCGATGGCCATGACCGCGTACTTCCACTGGAAGTGGATGTCGGCGATCAGCGGGATCCGGGCGTGTTCTGCGATGTAGGCGAGCGCTTCGGCATCCGCTTGGCGCGGCACGGCGACACGCACGATGTCGGCCCCAGCAGCCTGGGCCGCGGCGATGGCCTGCAGCGTCAGATCTGCCTCATGGGTGGGCGTCACCACCATGGTCTGCACGCTCACCGGCGCGTCACCGCCGACCTCGAGAGGCCCGAGCTGGATCTTGCGGGTTGCACGACGGATCGGGCCCATGACCGGGTCGTCGGCCACGGGCTCGTTCGGCAGGATCGGCAGGGAGGTGGTCACAGGCGACTCCGGTGGTCGCGAACACAGGTGAACGGTGCGAAGGGTGCTGCTGGCGGGGTACGCGCCCCGCAAGCGTCCACGTTCTCCACGAGGCTACCTCCGCGGGCGCAGGTCAGAAGCGGATCGGGTCGGTGATGTCGAGCCAGAGCAACAGCACCATGAGCACCAACAGCCCGGCGATCACCGGGATGGCGATCGCCGCGAACACGCGCGGATCGACGGTGTAGTCCGCCGGCTTGCCGCGCAGGCTGCGCACCGCGTTGACGGCTCGTTCCACCCCGAGCACCGCGAGGTGCCCTCCGTCGAGGGGCGGCAGGGGCACGAGGTTGAAGATGCCGATGAAGACGTTGACCGCGGCGAACAGCGCGATGAACATCATCAGGCCCTGAACCCCATCCGAGACCTGTCCCGCGATCGACGCCGCGCCGACCAGCGAGACGGCCCCTTCGGCGTCACGTTCCTCCTGCCCCGTCGCCTGCGCGAAGATGTCGCCCAGACCCTCGGGGCTGAAGACGGTGAAGAAGGCCTCGATGGAGCCGGTGAACATCGGGATGAACCCACCAGGATGAGCGGCCGCTGGCTCAGGCTCCCCGACGAGCGCGCGTTCGAAGGCCTCGATCGGTCCGAAACGTTCCTGGCGCAGCTCGGGGACGAACCCGACCGTGCCGAAGGCCTCGCCGGTGTCCGGGTCCTCGTTGACCTCCGGCACCATCTCGAGGTCGACCTCTTCTCCATCGCGACCCACCACGATGGTGGTGGACGCTCCCGGCCGATCACGGATCGCGTCGCGGAGCTCGTCGTAGTCGTCCGACCGTAGGTCCCCGACCTGCAGGACGCGGTCGCCAACTTGCAGCCCGGCCTCGTCCGCGGGGCTGCCTTCGATCACCTCCGCGACGACAGCGTCGAAGCCCCCGGTCCACTGGGGGAGGAACGCGTACGCACCGAACAGCACCACGAACGCCAGCAGGAAGTGGGTGACCGAGCCCGACACGAGCACGATCGCGCGTTGCCACGGGGGCCGGTCGTGGAAGAACCGCCCACGGTCGCCTTCCAGGAGCCGGTGGCGCAGACCACCGGAGCGGCCGGCGTCCTTGACCTCGGTGATCACCACCTCGCGAAGGACGTCTCGAGCCTCCAAGGCCACGTCGGACTCCACCGTCGCCCGCGTCCGGCGAACGATGTGCTTAGCCGTGCCCTTCGGCGTGCCGCGGCGTCGCAGCTCGGCGTGGAGCTTCTCCCAGCGGTCCTCCGTGGCGGCGGCACCCACGGGGAACACCTCATCCAGGATGGACGGGTCACGCTCGTCGAGGGGCGACATCCCGCAGATGCGGACGAATCCACCCAACGGGAAGGCCTTGACGCCGTACTCCGTCTCGCCCCGGTGGGTCGACCACAACGTCGGGCCGAAACCGAGGAAGTAGCGATCCGCTTTCATCCCCGACCACCGAGCCGTGAGCAGGTGGCCGAGTTCGTGGAGCATGATCGCCGCGATGATCGCGACCGCGAACGCCGTGATCGCCCATCCGCCGGTCATCGGTCCCCCCCTGGGTTGGCAGGGCGGCCAAGCAGGTCGGCCGCGTGGGCACGGGCCCAGCGATCCGCCATCAAGACCTCCTCGATCTCGGTGGGCTCACCAGGTCCGGTGGCCTCCCACCCTTCGAGGGTGGCCTCGACGATGTCGGCCATCGACAGGAAGTCGGTTGCCCCTTCGAGGAAGGCGTCGACGGCGACCTCGTTGGCCGCATTGAGGACCGCCGGATAGGTGCCTCGCTTGCGCCCCGCATCCTCAGCGAGATCGAGCGCACGGAAGCTCTTGCGGTCGACCGGCTCGAAGGTCAACTCCTGCGGTCGGGTCCAATCGCAAGAGGTGAAGGTCGATGCCGTTCGCTGTGGCCAGGACAGCGCGACCTGGATGGGGAGGCGCATATCTGGAGGGGAGAGCTGAGCCAAGGTCGATCCGTCGATGAACTCCACCATGGAGTGCACGACCGACTGCGGATGCACCACCACATCCAGGTCATCCCACGAACGGTCGAAGAGCAGGTGCGCTTCGATCAGCTCCAGACCCTTGTTCATCAGCGACGCCGAGTTGACGGTGATCACCGGACCCATCGTCCACGTGGGATGCGCGAGCGCCTGGGCGGGGGTCACGGCCGCCAACTCATCGCGGCTCCAGCCACGGAACGGGCCCCCGCTGGCGGTGAGTACGAGGCGGGCTACCTCATCGCGGCGACCTCCGCGCAAGCACTGCAGCAGCGCCGAATGCTCCGAGTCGACCGGGATCAGGTGGCTGTCCGTGCCGCCCGCCCGCTCCGCGGCGGCTACCACCAGGTCGCCGCCGACGATGAGGCTCTCCTTGTTGGCCAGGGCTACCGGTGTGCCCTGCTGGAGAGCGGCAAGGGTCGGTTCGAGCCCAACCGCGCCGGTGATCCCGTTGACACACAGGTCCGCGTCGGATCCGGCGAGCGAGACGACCCCGGCGGGGCCATCGAGGACCTCAAGGTCGGGTCGGGAGTGTGACAACCGTTCGGCAGCGCGGCGATCGGCGATCGCGACCCGGGTCACGCCAAGCTGGTCGGCCTGTTCGGCGAGCTTCTCGCCGTCGCCGCCAGCTGCCAGGCCAACCACCTCGAAGCGGTCAGGGTGCGCTTCCAGGACCTCGAGGGTCTGGACCCCGATCGACCCGGTGGCGCCGAGCACCAGCACGCGGCGCCGGGTCAACCGGCCA
>SKNK01000143.1 GCA_007120565.1 Nitriliruptoraceae bacterium
CGGAGGGGATCGCCCGGTAGCAACACCGCTTCAGCGAAGTCTCCGGGGTGTGCAGCGAGGTGAGGGGTTGGCACGGGTGGCACCTGTCGACGGGGACACCCGCACGCTAATCGCCCGGCTCGCCGAACACCTCGTCGTTGTGCTCCCCGAGCCGAGGTGGCGCTTCCGCAGGTCGACGACCGGAACGCGACCACTCGACGGGCGCCCCAGGGACCTCGAGCTCGCCCGCCGTCGGATGGGTGAAGCGATCGACCAAGCCGAGGTGCTCGACCTGGTCCCAGGCGTAGACCTGATCCATCGTTCGGATCCTGCCAGCCGGTACCCCCGCTTCGCCCAACCGTTCCATCCAGACGTCGACCGACTCCTGGCACAAGGCCGCGTTGATCTCCGCTTCGAGCTCGTCGTAGTTGGCGACCCGCTCGTGGTTGGTCGCATAGCGAGGATCGTCCACCGCCAACCCCACCACCGGGGCGAACCGGTGCCACAGCCCCTCGGATCCCACCGCGATGTTGATGTAGCCGTCCGAACACGTGAACGCGGCGTATGGCGCGATCGACGGGTGACGGTTCCCGCCCGGCTGGGGCACCTCACCGCCGATCGTGTAGCGCGTCCCCTGGTAGGCGTGGACCGAGACCCCAGCGGCCAACAGCGAGGTGGTGACCCGCTGACCCTTGCCCGTGATCTCGCGCTCACGGAGGGCGGCCACGACCCCGAAGGCACCGAACATGCCGGCGAGGATGTCGGTGACCGGGACCCCCATCCGGATCGGAGGTCCTCCGAGCGGCCCGGTGATGCCCATCAGACCAGCTTCGCCCTGCAGGATCTGATCGAATCCGGAGCGGTGTCCGTCCGGGCCGCCCTCACCGAAACCCGTGATCGACAACACGACCAGCCGAGGGTTGAGCCGTTCGAGGCTGTCCTGATCGAGTCCGAGCCGGTCGATCACCCCGGGCCGGAAGTTCTCGATCAGCACATCGGCGTCGGCCAACAGCGCACGCAGGCGAGCGAGGTCGTCCTCACTCTTGAGATCGAGGGTGACCGACCGTTTGCTCCGGTTGATCGAGAGGAAGTAGCCCGACTCTCGGTCAGCGCCTTCGCCGACGAAGGGTGGCCCCCACCCCCGAGAGTCGTCACCGCTTCCTGGCCGCTCCACCTTGATCACGTCCGCACCAGCGTCGGCCAGCATCATCGATCCGTACGGGCCGGCGAGGGCTCGCGAGAGATCGATGACCGTGATACCGGAGAGTGGACCTGCGGGGATCGAGGGGTCGGGCACGGAGAGGCTCCTGGAACGGATGACGACCCGACGAGCCTACTCACGGCAGACGCCGGCATGGCGGTCACGCACCACCGCCCTCGCGATCGGATCGGCGCCTCACAGGGTCAGCGGGATGAGGGCACCGCCGATGATCGCCATGGCGAACACCGAAGCCAGGAATGCACCGAGCAGTCGGCGCTCGAAGATGCCGGACAGCAGGGTCACCTCGGGGATGCTCGCCCCCATCCCGGCGATCACCATCGCGAACATGGGGCCGGCCCCTACCCCCGTCGCGAGTAACGCGGCCCCGATCGGGAACGCGGTCTCACCACGGAGGTAGAGCGGCAAGCCGAGCACGGCGGCGAGCGGGAGCGTGTACCACGTCGTCTCGCCGAGCAGGCTGGCCAGCGCACCGTGAGGGACCGCGCCGTAGATCACCGCCCCGATGGCGACCCCGAGGAGCAGTGGCTTGACCATCGGGCGCAACAGCCCCAGGGATGCCTGCCAGGCGTCCGGGAGCTCGGCACGCAGCCCGCGCCACGCCGTGGACGCGGGGGCGTCGGTCGCTCCACTGCAGGCATCGGCACCGTCGGAACCGCAACTCGACCCCGGTGCGGACGTCTCATCCAGCCTCGCACCCGTGGACGCACCGGCACCAGCGGGGGCGAGCATGCGTGGGCGGTCGCTGCCCAGAGGTCGGTATCCCGGCACCTTGAGGTAGCGGTCGAGACGCAGCGCCTCCCACAGCATCGCGATCGCCAGCGTGGCCCCGACGGCGACGACGGCGTAGAACCCCGCCGTCCGCACGCCGAAGAGCAGGGCGACGACCCCGAGGATGTACGGGTTGAGCAGGGGCGAGGCCAGCATGAAGGCTGCTACCGCGGCGAACCGCACGTTGGCCTTCACCAGCCCGAGCAGGAGCGGCACCGTCGAACAGCCACAGAAGGGGGTGATCGCGCCGAGCATCGTTCCCTTGGCCAGAGCGACGGCCAGGTTGCTGCCACCCAACCACCGCTGCAGTCGCTCGGGCCCGACCCACCGCTGGGCGAGCGAGATCCCGATCGTGATCGGGATGAACAGCGCTACCAACGTCACCAGCAGGGTCCCGAACAGCATCGCGGTAGCGATCGTGCGTTCCATGGTCATCCCTCGCTCAACGATCTGCGGTTGCCTGCATCCCACTTATGTATCGATGTTTATCGATACGTTGACGGTAGCATACAGATCGACATACGTCGATACAATCGTGCTCGGAGGCAGCGATCTGGCTCTAGGCTTGGAGCCGACCGGAGGTCAGAGATGAAGGTCAGCGAGATCACGGCGTGTTGTGAGCCGCTGCTCGATGCCGCCCTATCCACGTCCGAAGCCGAGGACCTCGCTGGCGCGTTCAAGGTGCTCGCGGACCCCGTGCGATTGCGACTGCTCTCACTGGTTGCGAACGCGCCTGACGGCGAGTTGTGTGCCTGTGACCTCCCCGCCCTCGTCGATCGCAAGCAGCCAACGGTCAGCCACCACCTATCGATCCTCACCGAGGCGGGACTGCTCCAGCGCGAGCAACGAGGCCGGTGGGCCTGGTTCCGGGTCTCCCCCGAACGGCTCGGCGTCCTCCGTGACGCGCTGACGGACTGATACGCGGACCGCACGGAGGGGTGGCACCGAGCCACGCAGGGACCAGACGCCCGGGGTCGACCCGTGACGAACCTGCAGGAGGACATGAGCGATGACACGACCGGCACGCGTCGCACTGGCGCTGGGTGGCGGTGGCGCTCGTGGCTACGCCCACATCGGCGTCATCCAGGTCCTGCAGGAACGGGGCTACGAGATCGTCAGCATCGCCGGCACCTCGATGGGCGCGGTGATCGGTGGCTTGCATGCCGCCGGCAAGCTCGATGCCTACACCGACTGGGTGACTGGGCTGACACAGCGTGACGTCATCCGCCTCCTCGACCCGACGCTCAGAGGGCCGGGGGCCATCCGGGCCGAGAAGGTCCTGGCGAGGGTGACCGACCTGCTGGGCGGCCTGATCATCGAGGACCTGCCGATCTCGTTCACGGCGATCGCGACCGACCTGACCGATGGAAGCGAGGTCTGGTTCCAGGACGGTCCCGTTCATGTGGCGATCCGCGCGTCGATGGCGCTACCCCCGTTCATCACGCCGGTGATGCTCAACGGCCGGCTGCTTGCCGACGGAGGGTTGCTGAACCCGATCCCGGTCGCGGCCACACGGGCCGCAGGTGCTGATCTGACGATCGCTGTCTCGCTAGCGGAGGACCCGGTCGCCCCCTTCGGACAACCGATCGAGGAGGCCGCTGAGCCGGACACGCCCGACGAGGAACGCTCGGAACGCACACGACGTTCGGTGGCGCACCTGTTCGATAGCGAACTGACCAACACGGTCACGAACTGGTTCACCACCAGCGGCGGACGCGTGGATGCTGAGCCTCCACCGAGGGAGGAACCATCCGAAGCAGCGCCGTTCGAGGCCCTCCCACCTGGACTGCGCACCCTTGACGTCATGCGTCTGTCGGTCGAATCCCTGCAGCGTGTGGTCACCCGCTACCGCCTCGCGGGCTACCCGCCCGACCTGATGATCAGCATCTCGCGCGGTTCGTGCCGGACCCTGGACTTCCACCGAGCCGGGGAGATGATCGCCCTGGGCCGCGAGCGGACCATCGAAGCGCTCGATCACCGCTCCCCCGCCGAAGCCTGAAGCACATAGGCCTCACCCGTCTCCGGATGGCCTTGCCGGTCCGCCGGCCAGACCGGTCAGCGCGGCGAGGAAGGCGGCCCGGTCCGTCCGTGGTTCAGCGCCGTGGTCGCTGCCCTGCCACTCCCTGAGGTTGCTGGCGAGTACCTCAAGATCCTCGTCGTAGAGGACGTACCCCGACAGGGCCATCACCGGATCCTCTCGGACCTGCTCCCGGAACCGTTGATCCGTCGCGATCCGCTCCAACACCTCATCGATCCCGCTCATGGCTGCCTCCTCGTTGTGGTCCCTACGGCGGCTCCGCGGTCTTCGGCGGCCGGCTCGGTGCTGCCAACGGGTGCGCTCCTGCCGGTCGGAGGCCGGGGTGGCCATCTGCCGCCTGGCCCAGGTCAACCCACGTCAGCGCAGATGGCGTACGCGGTGACGTCCCAGTCCCCGAGATAGTTGGACCGCACGCGGATCGTCCACCCGGAGCCGTCGGTCATCGGCCGAGACCGTGACACGTGAAGTTGCTGGGTCAGAGCCGACGGGCTCGCGTGCTCGTAGCCGCCTCCGAGGACCTGCTTCCCTGGCGAGCAGTTCGCGTCGATGTTCGTGGCCTGCGGTAGGAAGCCGACCGTCGCCGACGTCTCGATCCGCTCCCAGCCGGCGATACCCGCAGGCCCCTGCGGTCCCTCTGGTCCCGTAGGCCCTTGCGGCCCTTCCGGCCCCATGGGACCCGCAGGGCCTTGCGGCCCTTCCGGCCCCGCGGGACCTTCCGGGCCAACCGGGCCAACCGGGCCCTCCGGTCCAACCGGCCCTTCCGGCCCGATGGGACCCTGCGGACCTACGATGCCCCACTCCACGGCCAGTTCCGGCGCCTCGCAGCTGTCTGCACCGTCAACGATGCGGACCTTGCCGTTCTGTTGGTGAACGCAGGCATGGATCACGTTGTCGTCATGGGCGGCGACAGCAGCACCGGCGTAGAGCAGCGCTGCCGTCAGCGTCACGCCGAGAAGCACGCCCGGCCGCCTTCGGGGCGCTCGACCCCGGTTGTTCACTCCTGGTCGTTGGAGCCTCATCATCGGTCCCCTGTGCTCGGTGGTCCTGGTCCGGCGTGTGACCTCCGGATGTCGAGCCCTGAGGCATTCAGGGACCGCCGATCCGGTGGTGAGCCGGGACATGACCATGCTCCGGACCGATGGCGACAACCTCCGCCAACTGGCGGAAACCTGGTGGACGTCGCCGCGACCTCGGCTAGTTTCGGCATGTCGAGGGGGATGAGTTCCCATGGCTGCGCTCGTCGGTCGGGCGCAGGACCTGGCAACATTGCAGGCCTGCATCGACACGGTGGTGGTCGGCACGGCCCAGGTGGCCGTGCTCGAAGGGGTGGCCGGGATCGGCAAGACCAGGCTGATCGAGGAAACCCTCCTTCGAGCCCGAGCCGGATCGGTCATCGCCTTGCACGCGGCCGCCGAGGAGCTCGAGGAGAACCGGCCCTTCGGTCCGTTCGCTCGTGCTCTCGATAGCAACCACGTCGTCGCTCCCGCGATCGTGGAACTCGTGGCCACGGCGGCGTCCGGGCGGTCGGAGCCAGCTGGAGCAGCGCAGTTCCGCGTGATCGACGAGTTGCTCGACCATCTCGAGGAACTGGCGGCCTCGGCGCCGCTCATGATCTGCGTTGACGACCTGCAGTGGGCCGACCCAGCGACCTTGCAGACCCTGCTCACCTTGCTCCGCCGCCTCAAGACGATGCCCGTGCTGCTGGTACTGGCCCTTCGACCACTGCCGCGGCCACGCCAGGTCGACCGCGTGATGGAGGCGGCGCTCGCCTTCCCGGCCCTGCACCTCCGTCTGACCGCGCTCGAGGACGAGGTGGTCACCCAGTTCCTGGCCGACGCCCTGGAAGCCGAACCCGGCGAGTCGCTGCGCTCGCAGGTGCGCCGCGCGGGGGGCAACCCCTTCTACCTCAAGGAACTGCTCCGTGCACTCGAGAACGACGGAGCGATCGAGGTGCGGTCCGGCCGAGCCGAGATCACCGAGAACGAGATCCCTGCCACCCTCGGGAGCACGATCCTTCGCCACCTGCGGTACCTGGAACCGACCACCTTCGAGCTCTTGGAGCACGCGGCGGTGCTGGGCTCCAGCTTCTCCGCCAACGACCTCGCCGCCCTGACCCGCAGACGGGCAGAGGAACTGGTCGCGCCGCTACGTCAGGGCATCGAAGCCGGTGTGCTCCAGGACCGATCCGGCGGCTTCACCTTCCGACACGACCTCGTCCGCGAGGCGCTCTACGGACGCCTGCCAAGGGGCCTACGCGCACAACTCCACCTCGAGGCAGGGCGGGCGCTGGCCAGCATCAACGCACCCAGCGCGCGGGTCGCGACCCACTTCGCCATCGGAGCGCAGCCAGGTGACCGAGACGCCATCGCGCAGCTCCGTCGCGCTGCCACCGAGCTGACGATGACCTCCCCTGACATCGCTGAGGGCTTCGCGCGTCGGGCCATCGAGCTGTCGTCGCCCGACGACGACGAGCACGATCAGCTCCGGGCCGACCTGATGACGCTGCTCGTCGCATCCGGGCA
>SKNK01000351.1 GCA_007120565.1 Nitriliruptoraceae bacterium
AAGGACCACGGCGAAGGCGGCAGCCTGATCGGCCACGACCTCACCGACGGCGACCGTGTGGTCATCATCGAGGACGTCACCACCGCCGGCACCTCGATCCGGGCCTCGGTGCCGCTGCTGCGCTCGATCGCCGACGTCGAGGTGGTCGGTCTTGTGGTTGGGGTCGACCGTAGGGAACGCGGCCAACGGGACGACGCCACGGCACTCGACGAACTGGCAGAGGAGCTCGGCCTGACCACGGTCGCCCTCGCGACGATCGACGACATCGTCGACCACCTGTCCGACCGCGAGGTAGATGGTCACCGGGTCCTGAGCGATGCCGACCTGCAGCGGATCTCCGCCTACCGGGCCGAGTACGGCGTCAGCTGACCCGATGGCGTGGGATCCTCGTGATCCCTGCCCCACGGCTGCCACGGGTTTCGTCCTCTCGGGCAGGGCCTGCCCAGGCTGCGGCACCCCTCGTTCGGTTCCCACGCCCGTCGGCCGTGTCCTGGGGCCGAAGTGCTCTGCCAGGATCGTCGGAACCGGCGCATCGTGGGGATGAGGGGCGGCCCTCGGTGTGGCAGCTCCGCGGTCGGGCACGCCGTGCAGCTCCGAGGCGAGCCACGTCAGGCAGACGGTTGTGCGCGGAGCCCGCCAGGTAGTCCCGAGGAGAAGCCCGCCAGGCCGTTGTGCGGAGCCCTCCAGGTAGCTCTCCGAGTCGAAGCTCGCCAGGACAGCCCATCAGGGAACCGATCCGCCACGTAGACGTCTCACCATCGAGACGAACGCGAGGAGATGGTCATGACCCGCCAGGCGCGCACGGTCCCCAGGCACTCCCCAACCTTCATGATCCGGACGCGCCGCCGCGGTCGGACCACACCGGGCCGCCCACCCATCCTGGGTAACGTCCGGCCGATCATCACCCTCCTGGTCGTCCTCGGGCTCGTCGCGAGCGCGTGCTCCGGCACCGAGCCCGAACGCACGGCGACGCCGGGCATCCGCGGCACCACGGAACCGTTCACCCTGCCCGAGGGCTTGGTGCTCGCCGGCGCACTGGCGCCGTTCGACGCTTGCGACGACCTCCTCGACCACGTGAAGGAACACGCCCTCGAGATGGTGACGCCCTACGGGCTCGGGAGCAGCTACGCGCGGCTGGCCGACGGTATGGAGTTCGAGGAGTCCGCCGACGACGCAGCCGCTGCCGAGCCAGAACCCGGGGCAGCGCCGCTGACCGAAGGCGAGGACTACTCGGGCACCAACGTGCAGGAAGCTGGCGTCGACGAGCCCGACATGGTCAAGACCGACGGGCGAACGATGTACCTGGTCAACCGTGGGATGCTCCAGGTGATCGACGTCTCGGGTGACCAGCCCGAGCAGGTCGCCAGCGTCCCCATCGGCGATGCCTGGAATGCGCAGTTGATGCTGCATGACGACCAACTCCTGGTCACCACAGATTCGGGGTCGATCATCCCCTTCGCGAGCGAACGGGACGCTGCCGCAACCGGTGACGCGGACCATGCGGCCGACTCCGACGATGTGGCGATGCCCTACGGCGGCTACGGCACGACGCTCACCTCCATCGACGTCAGCGACCCTGCCGAGCCGGTGGTGCAGGAACGACTGACCCTGGACGGCTCGATCGTCAACTCCCGGATGGTCGACGGCGTCGTTCGTGTCGTGGTCCGTACCCAGGCGGGGATCAACCTGCCGTGGGCGTACCCGCAGACCGGAGGGCTGCGAGGCAACCGCGTGGCCTTGGCTGCCAACCGTGAGCTGATCGAGGACTCCGAGGTCGAGGACTGGCTGCCCTACTTCGTCCACGAGACCGCCGACGGCGATGTCGATGAGGGCCTGCTGCTCGCCTGCGACCGTGTCGCCCACCCCGAGGAGTTCTCGGGACTCGGCCTGCTGTCGGTCCTGACCGTGGACCTCGACTCCGGCTCACTCGAGCCGGGGCGGGACGGCGTTGGCATCCTCGCATCCGGGGACACCGTGTACGCGTCCACCGATCACCTGTACGTCGCGACGACCCGCTGGATCGACTGGGAACGGATCTCGCCGTCCCAACACGACTCACGGCTCTCGGAGATATCTACGGAGATACACGCCTTCGACATCACCAACCCTCGAGCTGCGGACTACCTCGGCTCCGGTGAGGTCCCCGGCACGCTGCTGAGCCAGTGGGCGATGTCCGAACACGACGGTCACCTCCGCGTGGCCTCGACGATCGGGGACCCCTGGGGAGGACGTGGCCGCTCGCCCTCGGAGAGCCTGGTGACGGTGCTCGAGGTCGGCGACGGCCACCTCGCCGAGGTCGGCCAGGTCGCCGGACTCGGACTGACCGAGACCATCTTCGCCGTGCGGTTCATGGGCGACGTCGGCTACGTGGTGACCTTCCGCCAGACCGACCCGCTGTACACCCTGGACCTGCGCGACCCGACCGACCCGCAGGTGACCGGCGAACTGAAGATCATGGGGTACTCCGCCTACCTGCACCCGATGGGCGACGAGCTGTTGCTCGGGGTCGGCCAGGACGCCGACGAGATGGGACGAACCAAGGGCATGCAACTGTCACTTTTCGACGTCTCCGACCCGGCCGCGCCGGCGGTGCTCGATCAGGTCGACCTGACCGACAGCTACAGCGAGGTAGAACACGACCATCACGCGTTCCTGCACTGGCCAGCGACGGGCCTGACCGCCGTGCCATTCCAGCGCTGGTTCGACTGGTCGAGGGAACGCCCCCAGGACCTCGGTCCGACGAGTGGGGTGCTCACGTTCACCGTCGCCCGCGACGTGGGGATCACCGAGACCGGCATGCTCTCGCACCTGGGTCCGTACCTGCGCGACCTGGGTCTCGAGGACGCCTACGCGCGCGACGACGGCGAGGACCCCTACGAGTACGAAGACCGGATCTGGCACTACCGGTACGAGACGCAGATCCGGCGCTCCATGGTGATCGGTGACCGGCTCCTGACGGTCTCCGACGTTGGCGTCGCGGTCAACGACCTGGACACCCTCGACGAGCGCGGCTGGCTGACCCTCGAAGACCCGATCCGCTGATCAGTCACGGGCGATCCACTCGGCCGGCCCACTGGCTCTCGCCAGTCGGACCGGCCGAGTCGCCTGGGTGGATGCTCGGCGCCCGATCAGAGGGTCGCGAGGATCGCGTCCGCCGCAGCCCCGGGGTCACTCGCGCGGGTGATGGGTCGCCCGATCACCAGCAGGTCCGCGCCCGCCGCCATCGCCTCGGCGGGCGTCGCCGCCCGGGCGTGGTCATCGTCCCCGGATCCCGCGGGCCGAACACCAGGCGTGACCAGCAGCACCTCGGCTCCGACCTCGGCGCGGACCCGTGCGACATCTCGGGGCGCACACACCAGCCCGGGAGCCCCGGCATCCACCGCCAGGCGCGCGAGCCTCGGAACCTGCTCCTCGGCCGGCGCGGTCCCCAGCTGTGCCAACTCCTCGTCCGAGGTGGAGGTCAGGACCGTCACCCCGAGGATCCGGCCACCGTCGCCGAAGCCGCGGACCGCGGCTCCGACCATCGCCGGTCCCCCGCCCGCGTGCACGGTCATCAGCCCGATCCCCAGCTCCGAGAGCCGGCTGGCGGCTCGTTCGACGGTGGTCGGGATGTCGTGCAGCTTGACGTCGAGGAAGATCGGTCCGTAGGGCCGGATCGCCGTGACCGCTTCCGGGCCGTGTGCGGCGAACAGCTCGAGCCCGACCTTGAACCAGCCGACCTTGCCGCGCAACTGCTCGGCCAACGCCACGGCATCGACGAGCTTCGGGACGTCCAACGCCACGACGATGGGGTTGGCGTCGACCGCGGAAGGCTGCGGCGCAGCGGAGGCGTTGGGAGACGCTATGTCCATGGGTGTACCGCTCCGATCAACTCGCTGACGCTGGTGATGCCACGCTCTGCCATCCACCGACGCAGCTCGGCGATCAGCCGTTGCCCAGCGAAGGGATCCACGAAGGTCGTGGTCCCGACCGAGACCGCCGATGCCCCGGCTCGCAGGAACTGGACCACGTCGGTGACGTCGCGTACGCCGCCACAGCCCAGGATCGGCGTCTCCGGCAACGCCTGGTGGACCTGGTGGACGTTACGGATGGCGATGGGCCGGATCGCCGGCCCCGACAGCCCGCCGTACCCGTTGGAGAGGGCGGGACGACCCGTGTCGGGGTCGATCGACATGCCGAGCACGGTGTTGATCAGCGTGAGCCCGTGCGCGCCCGCGTCGACCACGGCCTGCGCGACCGAGACCACATCGGTGACATCGGAGGTGAGCTTGGCCAGGACGGGGACGTCGACCTCCCGCCGGACCGCGGTGATCACCTCGGCACTTGCGGTCGGCGAGCAGGCGAACACCAGCCCGCGGTGATCGACGTTGGGACACGACAGGTTGACCTCGATCGCGACGATCCCGGCCCGATGGCGTAGCCGCCGGGCGACCTCACGGAAGTCGGCGACGGTCTTGCCGGCGATCGACGCGACCACCCGTGCGCCCTTGCCCTGCAGCCACGGAAGGTCGTTGTCGAGCCAGGCGTCGATCCCGGGGTTCTGCAGCCCGATGGCGTTGAGCATCCCGGACGGGGTCTCGGCCATCCGCGGCGTCGGCAGGCCCTCGCGAGGTTCCAGGGTGATCGACTTGACCACGATCGCGCCGAGTTGCTCGACGTCGTAGAAGCGGTCGATCTCGGGCCCCGATGCGAAGCACCCGGAGGCGGTCAGGATCGGGTTGGGCAGCTCGACGCCCGCGAGCACCGTCGACAGATCCACCGCCGCGTCCCGACCCGCGTCGGCGTCGTCCCTGGGAGCCTGTCCGGCCTCGATGCGGCGCACATCGGTCATATCGCCACCTCCGGACAACGACCCACCCGACCGGCACTCTCTGCGCGTCGCGGTCCGGTCATGACTCCCCCCACAGGTCGGCTTCGCTCGGGCGTACCTCGGGTGGCGCCTCAGCCTCCTCGGGCTCGACGAGCAACGGGGGGCCGACATCGAACCGCGTCGCCTCCCAGGCGATCCGCGCACCGTTGAACACGGGTCCGTCGATGCAGGACCGCTTCATCCGAACCGTCCCATCCTTCTGCCGCATCGGCATCACACAGGTGAAACACACCCCGATACCGCACGCCATGTGCTCCTCGACGGCGACCTGGACCGGGAGCTTCATCTCCTTGCACCGTTCGGACACGGCCCGCAGCATCGGATTGGGTCCGCAGGCGTAGACCACACCGCTGTGGCAGTTCTCCACCACCTCCTCGAGCACGTCGGTGACCCGACCATGCACGCCATAGGACCCATCGTCGGTGGTGAAGGTCACGCTGGCGGTGAGCCGCTTGGCTTCGATCTGGCTGAGGATGCGCTCCTGCGATGCCGCACCGACGATCATGTCGACCCGCAGCCCTTTCCGGGTGAGTTCCTCCGCGAGGTAGAGCAGCGGGGCGACGCCGTAGCCGCCACCGACCAACAGGCAGGCGACCTTGCGCTGCGGCAGAGGGAACGGCGTCCCCAGTGGCCCGACGACATCCACCACGTCGTGCACCGACACGGTGGTCAGCCAGTCGGTCCCGGGTCCGTGCGCGTCGAACACGACGTCGACCGTGCCGGCGGCGACTCCCTGCTTGGAGACCCGGGCGATGGAGAACGGTCGGCGCAACAAGGTCCCGAAACCACCGACGGCGATGTTGACGAACTGTCCCGGCTTCGCGCGTTCAGCGATCGAGGGGCACGCGATCGACAGGAGCCAGTACGCCCCCTCGCGTCGACGAGCGAGCACCTCGCACGACGCCTGCACCGGGTCGTCGGTCCCGATCCGGCCCTGCATCGTGCCCGCGCGGCTGGCCATCAACGCTCCTCTCGGTGGGTCGCCTGGTACTCCTGCAGCGACCGGACGGTCAACTCGCCCCGACGCAGCGCCTCGACGCCTTGGATGGCGGCGAGGATGCCAGCCAGCGTGGTGATGCAGGGCACCCCATCGACCACGGCCGCCTGACGGATCTCGTAGCCGTCGCCGCGCGTCGCCGAGCCGAAGGGGGTGTTGAGCACCAGTCCGACCTCGCCCGATCGGATCAGGTCCAGGATGTCGGTGGCGCCCTGCGACACCTTGCCGACGACCTTGGCGGGTACCCCGGCGCGGTTGAGCACGTCGGCGGTGCCATCGGTGGCGTAGATCGCGAACCCCAGGTCGACCAGGCGTTTGACGGGGAACACGATGGAGCGCTTGTCGCGGTTGGCCACCGAGACGAACACCGCGCCCTTGGTCGGCAGCACCATCGAACCGGTCCCGGCCTGCGACTTGGCGAACGCCGCACCGAAGTCGAGGTCGATGCCCATGACCTCACCGGTGGAACGCATCTCCGGTCCGAGCAACGCATCGACGCCGGGGAAACGGTCGAAGGGCAGCACCGCCTCCTTGACCGCAACGTGCCGAGGGCGTGGCCCCTCGACGGCATCCTGGGCCGGGACCAGGCCGGATGCCCTGAGCGACGCCAGGCTCTCCCCCGCCATCA
>SKNK01000061.1 GCA_007120565.1 Nitriliruptoraceae bacterium
ACGGCCAGTCCCCCGCAACGGACCCGCTGGCACCCCCGCGACCGGGGGCCAAGGTCGCGCACGCGCCACCGGTCCGGCCAGCGCCGCCACCGCCACCACCGCCGCCACCAGGCGGCGGTGCCTCGGAGCAGCCCGCGGAGACTGACCCTCCAGCGCGCGAACTCGAGGACGTGCTGGCCGAGCTCGAGTCGCTGATCGGTCTCCAGCCGGTGAAGGTCGAGGTCGAGCTGGTCACCAACCTGTTGGTCGTGCAGCGCATGCGCGAACAGCGCGGGCTGCAGACCGTGCCGACTTCCCGTCACCTCGTCTTCACCGGGAACCCCGGAACGGGCAAGACCACGGTGGCCCGCCTGGTCGCCGAGATCTACCGCAGCCTCGGACTGCTCGACCGAGGCCACCTCGTCGAGACGGACCGCTCGAGTCTGGTCGCCGGCTACGTCGGGCAGACCGCAGAACGCACCCGCGAGGTGGTGGAATCCGCCCTCGATGGGGTGCTGCTCATCGATGAGGCCTACGCCTTGTCGCGCGGCGAGGAACGGGACTACGGCCGTGAGGCGATCGACACGCTGGTCAAGCTGATGGAGGACCATCGCGACCGACTGGTGGTCATCGTGACCGGCTACCCGCGCGAGATGACCACCTTCATCGAGACCAACCCCGGGTTGCAGTCACGCTTCCCACGGACGATCCACTTCCCGGACTTCTCGGACGACGAACTGATCGCGATCGCCCATCACACGGCGAACGCAGCGGGCTACCGCTTCGACGACGGCGCGATCGACGTGCTTCGCGGCCACCTGAACGACCTCGCTCGTGACCGGGGGTTCGGCAACGCCCGCTGGATGCGCAACCTCTTCGAAGCGGCGGTCGCCCAGCACGCCACGCGGCTGGTCAACGAACCCGACCCCTGCGACGAGGCCCTGTCCGCCCTCACCGAGGCCGACGTGACCGCGGCCCTGTAGGACCGTCTCGGGTCTGCGCCGCACCAGAACGCGGCCCGAGTCGGGCCACCGACTCCCCCGCGGCTCGGGCCGAAACGCGGTGTCTGCGGTGCACCAACGCACCCGAGACACCACGCTCCCTCGGCCAGGCCTCACGGCTCCCGGATCGCCTCCAGGGTGAACATCAGCGGGAGCCGCTCACCGTGCTCGGGCAACGCGTACCGGCCGCCGCTGGTCGGGACCATGAACGGCAGCGCCTGCCACTCCACCTCGCGATGCTCCTCGAGCCGCGTCAGGCGCAGCCCTGCGTCCAACACCGCCTGGACGATCTCGCCGAGGCCGTGGTTCCACTCGTAGGTGGTCGGCGACGCGACCTCGCCGGGGCCGGTGTAGGTCGTCGGATCGTCCCAGCGCAACGGCTCGTCGTGCTCGAAGTAGGGGTAGGCGATGACGAGTTGGTCATCGTCACGTTCGTCGTCCAACGCCCAGAGCACGGGGTGAGACTCCCGTAGGAAGAGTCGGCCGCCCGGCGCGAGCAGGCCGGCAACCACCTCAGCCCAGCGACGGACCGATGGCAACCAGTTCAGTGCCCCGACCCCGGTGTAGACCAGGTCGAAGGTCTCGGGTAGGCGGTCGGGGATCTCGTCGAACGGCGCTTCGAGGTAGCGGATGTCGGCGCCGGAACGCTGCGCGAGGTCCCGGGCGACCGCCAGCGCGGACGGCGAGAAGTCCACCCCGGTCACCTGACCGCCGAGCCGCGCGAGCGACAGCGTGTCCGTTCCGATGTGGCACTGCACGTGCACCACGCGTTGGCCGGACAGATCACCCAACGCCGGTGCGTCGTGAGCCACCACCCCGGACAGCTTCGCAGGGTCGTCGAGGTAACCCGCGAGGTCGTAGCTGCTCTCGCTCGCCACATGGAGAGGTACGCGCGCCTCCCAGTTGGCGAGGTTGGCGCGGTAGGCCTCCTCGTGGGAGGTCGCCCCGTCGGCAGCTCCAGCGGCCCGATCGTCTGGCATGGCTGTCTCTCCCTCGGTGTCAGCGCTCATCGGCAGGAGGCTGTCGCTCGAAGGGGAGCCACTCGACCTACCGCCCCGAGCCACGATCCGACCGAACGGCTCCTCAGGTCTGGCGACCCGCCGGAGCCTGGATACCCACCACCTCGGCGTCCTTGCGGCCAGCGTAGGACAAGGCGACCAGGGTGCCGCTGAGCACGATGACCCCGACGAGTTGGGTCGCGGTCACGGTCGCACCGAAGGCGAGGTAGTTGACCAACAGCGCGGAGGCAGGGAACGCCAGCTCCGCGAGGGTGGCCGCCGACGCGGGGGTGCGGCGCAGGCCCCGGTAGTACAGCAGGAGTGCGAGCAGCCCGGGGATCAACGCGAGCAGCAGCAGCGGCATCAGATCGGAGGCGTCGATCGCCAGCCCACCCATGTGGCCCTGGCCGACCAGCATCGCGAACACGAAGGCGAAGGGCAGTCCGATACCGAACCGTGCTGCCGTGAGCTCGACGAAGGTCAACCGGTCCGACATGCGGCGGCCGAGCACCGTCCCCATGGCCCACAGCGCGGCCGCGCCCGCAGCCAACGCTCCAGCGGTCAACGCCTCGATCCGCACGTCGAAGGGATCGGGGAAGGTGATCAACCAGGCGGCGGCGATCGCGACGGCCGCATACAACCCGAACCGAGGCCTGAGCTGTTCCTTCAACAGGATCCGCGCGGCGATGATCGCGATGACCGGCTGCAGTTTCTGCAGCAGCAGCGGCGCGTTCGGATCGTCGAACCGGAACGAGGCCGTGAACATGCCGGTCGCCAGGGCCGATGCCCCGCCGCCGATCAGCAACAGCGACCACATGTCCGAAGGCGACAGCTCCCGCCACCGGATCTTCAGCAGGATCGGCGACATGATCAACGCGAGGATGAGATGTTCGTAGACCACGACCGTGGTTGCCGGAAGCTCCAACGCGAGGCCACGCCGGAACAGCGCATCGGTCCCCCATAGGGCTGCGGACAGGGCCACCAGTGGCAGTCCGCGGGCCGTGGTATCACGGGTCGAAAGGTCGTTCACGGTCACCTCACAGAGCGACGGCTGACGAGTCCGGCGAGCCAAGCGACACGCACGCTAGTCCCACCATCACGGCGCGCGTAGCCGAGGCACTTCGGTATCGGTGGCGTAGGAGACACGGAGCCCGATGCGGGGTCATCCTCAGAGCATCCGCAGTGCGCCAGACGACCTCCCCTCACGAAGCTCGCAGCCAGCCTCGCTCCTGTGCGTGGTCGGCGAACCAGTGGACCCAGGCCTCTTGGGCGGAGGATTCCACCGCCATCGCGCGGTAGTTGCCGCGCACCCAGCCGACCGCGTCGTCCACCGGCACCCCCGCCAACACCGCCATACACGCGAGCACGGTCCCCGTGCGCCCCAGCCCTCCGGCGCATCCCACCTCGACGTTGGCGCCCTCCCGAGCGCGCTCGAAGACCCGGTGGATCGCCTCGGCCGCTGGTTCGTCGACGGCTGGTGTCCCGAAGTCGGGCCAATCGATGAGTTCGGCCGGCCAGGACGGCGCCCAACGGGCGTCGAGGTAGAGCCCCCAGCTCCGCCACGTTCCGTTCACGTCACGGGAGGAGAGTCCCGAGCCACGGACGGTCACCCCGTTGGGGAACCGCACCTCGTCCACCGCAACCTCCCCCGGGACGACCCGTCGGATACCCGCCAGTCTGGCAGGTCGGGCCCGGCGCTGCCGCGACCGCACCCAAGTGTGGTCACCCAGGTGCACCGATGCACCTCAGCGACCACACTTCGATCACCGCGGCGCCCCCGAGCCTTCAGCAGGGTCACACAGGTGCACCGAAGCACCCCAGCGGCCACGCTGTCCGGCGAAGCCTCGACGGAGGCTGGCGCCGGCAGTTCAGACGGCGTCGAGAAGGTCCCGCACGCGTCGAAGCACCACCTCGGTCGCGTCGGCGTCGTGTACGTCGAGCGATGCGTCGGTGAACAGGTGCTGGTCGCCGGGGTAGAGGAACAGCTCGGCTCGC
This sequence comes from Nitriliruptoraceae bacterium, assembly GCA_007120565.1. Classification (GTDB taxonomy): domain Bacteria; phylum Actinomycetota; class Nitriliruptoria; order Nitriliruptorales; family Nitriliruptoraceae; genus CSSed11-175R1. The sequence goes on from SKNK01000061.1 coordinate 3,974, forward strand.
GACGCGGAGCTCACCAGTTCGCGGGCGGCATCGAGGTCGCCATCGTCCACGAACCATGGATCCGCCTCCATGGCGTGGATCTGTACGGGGACCTGATCGGGCCACGCGGTCCCGAACTCCGTCGGCGGGACGCACGAGTGGAACAGCAGGGCACCCCGCGCACCGGCGCGGGTCTGCGCCAGCTGCTGGGCCGGCAGCACCCCGAGGGAGAAGCCCCCGTACACGAGGCCGTCGCGCAGGTCGTCGGCGGCCAGGACGCCGCGGGCGATGATCTCCCCGAACCCGACCTCCTCGGCGTAGGCGACCCCCTCCTCGATGCTGGTGAACGTGCGTCCGTCGAAGAGGTCCGGGGTATGGACCTCGTGCCCGTCGGCGCGAAGGGCGTCCGCGAAGGCGACGACCCCGTCGGTCCGACCCAGCGCGTGATGGAACAGCAGCATCTCGGCCATGGCTCGAGCCCTCCCGTCTGCGCCGGAGCGTGCGGCACCCGGCACCCACGACCGAAACCTACGCCGGACGCCTCCCGCCGTCGAGCTTGGATGGCGGGTGGCCCCGGTCGGCGGAACGATCGACACGTAGGCTCCTCGGCACCAGACGACGGGAGTCGGCATGTCCTCCTCTGATCCGATCCGGCTGTCCAACGGGGTTGCGATGCCCCGATGTGGCTTCGGAACGGCGAACCTGCGAGGCGACGTGGGCGAACGGGCGGTGCTCGACGCCATCGCGGTCGGCTACCGCTCGATCGACACGGCCGAGGCGTACGGCAACGAGGACGCGGTCGGACGAGCGATCGCCGCCAGCGGACTCCCCCGGGACGAACTGTTCATCACCACCAAGTTCGACCGCCACTGGCACCGCGAAGACGGCCCGCGTCAGGCGCTCGCCGCGAGCCTCGAGCGGCTCGGGCTCGACATGGTCGACCTGTTGCTCATCCACTGGCCGAACCCGAGCCTCGGCCGCTACGTCGAAGCCTGGCGGGGCATGGTCGACCTGCTGGAGCAAGAGCGCGTTCGGGCCATCGGCACCTCCAACTTCACCCCCGAGCACCTCACGCGCCTGATCGATGCGACGGGGGTGGCCCCGCACATCAACCAGATACAGCTCAACCCGTGGGTGCCACGTCATGACGAGCGTGCGTTCCACGACGCCAACGGCATCGTCACGGAGAGCTGGGGGCCGCTGGGTCTCGGTTGGGGGCATGACCGCAGCACCAGCCTGTTCGATGAACCGCCCGTGGCCGCTGCCGCCGAAGCACACGCTCGCACGCCAGGGCAGGTGATCCTGCGGTGGCACCTGCAACTCGGCCTGGTCGCTATCCCGAGGACGCAGCACAAGGAACGGATGCGTGAGAACCTCGACCTCGACGGCTTCCACCTGACCGACGAGGAGATGGAGGCGATCACCGCGCTCGAGCGCGACGGCGTCGCGGTCGATCCGGAGACCGCCGGGCACTGATCGACGATCGTCGGGCCGGCCGTGGCGTCGAGCCGAGCAGCCGTACAGCCTTCGCCGGAAGCACGACATCCTCTTCGAGTGGGTTGGTGCCTGGCCGAACGGCCGGTGTGTAGCGGTCGGACCGCTCGGGAGCAGGGCACCGTGGGACGGACGCCCTCGGTGAGCCTTCATCACGTGACGTGACCGCCTCCGAGGCACACCACCTTGGATCCGTAGGAGCACCTCATGGCAGCCGACCTGATCACCCACATCCTCGACGACCACGAACTGATCCGCACCCGCTTCTCGCTGGTGGAGGACGCAGGACCCGACGGCCGCGAGCCGCTGTTCCGCGAGCTCGTCGCGCTTCTGGCCCGGCACGAGGCGGTGGAGTCCATCGTCCTGCACCCGACGGTGCACGACCACGTCCCCGACGGCGCGAAGCTCGCCGATGCCCGACGGGCCGAGGAACAGGAAGCTGAGGAGCGCCTGGCCGAGCTCGAGGACATGGATGCGTCGAGCGACGTCTTCGCCGCTGCGCTTGCGCAACTCCGTGACGAGGTCCTCACACACGCCGCGGCCGAGGAGCGTGACGTTCTGCCGCAGCTACGTCAGCACATCGACGCCACGGAGCTGCGGCGATTGGGCGACCAGTACGAGCGGCTCCGGGCCGCAGCTCCGACCCACCCCCACCCGAGGAGCGGTCAGGGCACCGTGAGCAACCTGTTCGGAGGTCCGATCCTGGGACTGGTCGACCGGGTCCGCGATGCCCTCGTCGACGCGCTCGGCGATCCCGGTGACAGCCGCGCTCCTGCCGCCAGTGGCGGGCATGCCTACGAGGACTGGACCGTCGAGCAACTGCAGGACCGCGCCGCGGAGCTGGACATCGACGGCCGCTCCTCGATGGCCACGGCGGAACTGATCGCGGCCCTACGGCGCCAGAACGCGAACGCCTGAACAGACGCGACGCCAGCGGTCGACGAACGCGCTCACTGGCCCGTCAGTCCCCGAGCATCGCGGTCAGTCGACGTACACTCGGGACCTTGCCGGTGAGCACGACGTCGCCGTCGACCACCAACCCA
>SKNK01000455.1 GCA_007120565.1 Nitriliruptoraceae bacterium
GGGGTGGCCCCGGCGCGCCGGCGGGCCGTGGTGGACCCGGTGGCCCCAGCGGGCCAGGAGGTCCTGGTGGCCCCGGTGGTCGCGGAGCGCCCGGTGGTGCCCCCAGTCGTGGTGGCCCCCCGAGTTCGCCGTATCGCCAGCAGCCGAGTCGAGGTGGTCCGCCCGGACGCGGCGGTCCTCCCGGCGGGGGAGGCCCCGGCGGCCGTGGCGGTCCTGCCGGCACCGGTGGTCCCAACAGTGGCAAGACCAAGCGCAAGAAGCGCAAGGAGCGCCAGGGTCCCGCGGAGCAGGATCTTGGTCGCGGTCCGGTGCGTCGAGACGTGCCGATCGAGGAACAGCTCAAGGCCGAGCGCGTCGAGGTGCTCTCCGGGGTGACCGTCGGTGAGCTCGCTGACAAGCTCGGCGTCGCTGGTGCCGCGCTGGTCAAGAAGCTGTTCGAGATGGGCGAGATGGCCACCGTGCAGCAGTCCCTGTCGGACGAGACGGTCGAGATCGTCTGCGAAGACCTGGGCGTCGCGGTCCACTTCCTCACCGAGGAAGAGCTGGAGTTCGGTGTCGAGGAGCCTGAAGAGGCCGACAAGCTCGAAGCCCGTCCACCGGTCGTCACCGTCATGGGACACGTCGACCACGGCAAGACGCTGCTGCTCGATGCGATCCGTTCCACCGACGTCATCTCCGGTGAGGCGGGTGGTATCACCCAGCACATCGGCGCGTACCAGATCACCAAGGACGGTCGGGTCATCACCTTCATCGACACCCCGGGTCACGAGGCCTTCACGGCCATGCGTGCCCGCGGTGCGCAGGTGACCGACGTGGCGATCCTGGTCGTCGCGGCCAACGACGGCGTGATGCCCCAGACCCGGGAGGCGATCTCCCACGCGAAGGCCGCAGAGGTGCCGATCGTCGTCGCGATCAACAAGATCGACGTCGAAGGCGCGGATCCGGTCAAGGTCAAGACCCAACTCACCGAGCATGACGTGGTCGCCGAGGACTTCGGCGGTGACGTCCCGATGGTCGAGGTCTCGGCGAAGACCAAGCAGGGGCTCGAGGATCTGCTCGAGGTCGTCCTGCTGCAGGCGGACCTGCTCGAACTCCAGGCCAACCCCAACAAGTCTGCGCGCGGTCGTGTGGTCGAAGCACACCTCGATCGCGGACGTGGCCCGGTGGCCACGCTGCTCGTACAGGGCGGCACCTTGAAGCGTGGCGACATCCTGGTCGCGGGCACCGCAGACGGCAAGATCCGCGCGATGTTCGACGAGGACGGCAACCAGGTGCAGGAGGCCACGCCGTCGAGGCCTGTCCAGGTGATCGGTCTGAACGAGGTGCCTGAGGCTGGCGACGAGTTCCGTGTCGTCGACGCTGAACGCTTCGCCCGTGACGTCGCTGAGCGCCGCTCGGCCCGCGAACGCCGCAAGGAACTCGCGGATCGCCGCCCAACCACCCTCGAGGAGTTCACCTCGGCGGTGCAGGCCGGGGACAAGGCCACCCTCAACGTCATCATCAAGGCGGACGTGTCCGGCTCTGCCGAGGCGCTCGAGGACGCGCTGCTCAAGCTCGAGCTCGACGAGGTCCAGGTCCGGGTCGTCTCGAAGGGGGTCGGCGCGATCACCCAGGGCGACGCCAGGCTGGCCGAGGCGTCCGACGCGATCATCGTCGCGTTCAACGTCCGGCCCGGCGCGAACGCTCGCGAAGAGATCGATCGTTCCGGTGTGGACGTGCGGACCTACAGCATCATCTACGAAGCGATCGAGGACATCGAACGGGCCGTCAAGGGCCTGCTCGCCCCGGAGTTCCGCGAAGAAGTCATCGGCGAGGTCGAGGTCCGAGAGGTCTTCAAGGTGCCGCGCGCCGGGTTCGTGTTCGGTTGCATGGTTACCCGTGGCGAGGTGCGACGTGAAGCCGGCGTCCGCGTCATCCGCGAAGGTGTCGTGATCGCCGAGGACAAGATGTCGTCGCTGCGCCGCTTCAAGGATGATGTCCGCGAGGTCCGCGAGGGCTTCGAGTGCGGTATCGGCCTCGAGAAGTTCCAGGATGTGAAGGTTGGCGACGTGTTCGAAGCCTACGAGACCGTCGAGGTGGAGCGCGTCTGATCCGCGAGGGCGCCCGTGAGCCAGGATCCCACGGCCGGTCGCGTCCACTACGGCATCAGCCGGGTGGACGTGCTCCTGCCGGGGATCGACAGCTTGAAGGCCAAGCGGGCCCTGGTGCGTCGTGCGATGGCGACCCTGGAGCGTGAACTCGGGTGCTCGGTCTCCGAGGTAGGTGCGCAGGATCTCTGGCAACGCACCATCCTCGGGGTCGCCGTTGCGGCCTCGACCGCGACCGGCGTCGACCGTGCCCTCGATCGCGTCAGGGCCCTGATCGAACGCGATCCCCGCGTGGAGGTGCTCCACGTCAGCGACCTCGCCGATCACCTCGACCCATGACCGCCTGAGCCCGACCGCCTGAGCCCGACCGCCTGACCTCGTGACCACTCAGCTCCGACCGCCTGACCCCAGCCCTGCTACCTCGACGTACCCGCACTTCGACATGGAGGATCCCGTGGCCCGCAAGCGCAACCCCCGCACCGCATCCCAGGTCCGGTCGGCGCTGGCCGACCTGCTCGAGACCGAGGTCCAGGATCCCCGGGTGAGCTTCGTGACCCTGACCGAGGTCGATGTGACCCCGGACCATGAGGTCGCGACCGTCTACTACACGACGCTCGACCCATCGATCGTCAGCCGCGACCCTCAGCGAACCGGCGGTGATCGTCTAGCCGACCCCGACGAGGTCGCTGAGGGCCTGGCCTCCGCGAGTCCGAGGCTGCGGACCCTGCTCGCCCGCCGCGTCCAGTTGCGGGTCACCCCGGAACTTCGGTTCCGGCCCGATCCCGTGGCTGACACCGCCGGCCGCGTGGACGAACTCCTGCGTCGGCTCGGTTCCGATGACGGTTCTGCGGATGCGTCAGATGGTGACGAACCGGATGACGAGGCAGGCCGGTGAACGTCCCCTCGTGGGCTGCAGACCTCGAACCTGGCGCGCTCGAGGCCGCAGCCGAGTTGCTGCGTGGCGCGGTCGACCGCGGTGACCAAGTGGTCGTCGCGGCACACGTCAACCCGGACGGCGACGCTCTCGGAGGGGCGTTGGCGCTGCATCTGGGTCTCGCGAAGCTCGGGTTGCGATCCATCCCGACGGTCGGTGAGACGCCATTGAAGGTCCCCGCGGCGCTCGCGGAGCTCCCCGGCGTGGGCGATCTGCTGCCGCCGGGTTCGCTCCCTCGCCCCGACGAGGTCGACCTGCTGATCACCGTCGACGCGGCGAGCCCGGAGCGCCTCGGCCGCGTGGCGAGCTACCTCGACGCGGGCGTGACGTGCCTGAAGCTCGACCACCATGCGTCTTCGACCGAGTTCGGCGACCTCCGCGTGGTCTCTCCGGGGGCGGCCGCGACCGTGCAGATCGTCGCCGCGCTGCTCCACGAACTCGACGTCCCGCTCGACCGCGACCTCGCAACCTGCCTGTACGCAGGGCTGGTCACCGACACGGGACGGTTCGGGTACGCGAGCACGGACCGCTCCGTGATGGAACTCGCCGGCGAACTGATCGAGGCGGGGGCGCCCCACGCCGAGCTCACGACCAAGCTGTTCGACACCCGTTCGATCGGTGAGCTGAAGCTGCTCGGCAGAGCGTTGGACCGGCTGTCGTTCGAACCCGCCGTCGCGCTCATCCACACGCACGTCACCCACCAGGAGCTTGCAGACGTCGGCCTGGGCCTCGAAGCCCTGGAGGCGGTCATCGACGTGGTACGCAGCGCTGACCTCGCCGAGGTCGCCCTGGTGCTCAAGCCTGCCCCCGGAAGCACCTGGAAGGGCTCGCTGCGCTCGAAGGGCCGCGTGGATGTCGGCTCCGTCGCTGCCGCGTTCGGCGGGGGTGGACACGCTAGAGCTGCGGGATTCAGCTCGGACGATCCGCCGGACATCATCGTCGGTCAGGTCATCGCCTCGCTCAGGGAGCACACCGATGGGGCGTAGGCGTCGAAGCACCAGCGACCTCGAGGGCGTGCTCATCGTCGACAAGCCGGTCGGTCCGACGTCGCATGACGTCGTGCAGCGTGTACGCCGCGCCACCGGACAGAGCCGTATCGGCCACACCGGGACCCTCGATCCGGCGGCGACGGGAGTGTTGGTGCTGTGTCTCGGGCGTACAACCAAACTGGTTCGGTTCCTGCAGGCCGGTACCAAGACCTACGCCGCGCGGATGGTGCTCGGTGTCGAGACCGACAGCCAGGATGCCGACGGCCAGGTCATCGCTACCGCCGACGCCTCCGTGATCGACGAACGCGCGCTCTGCGAAGCCCTGGCCCTGCAACAGGGGGACATCCTGCAGGTGCCCCCGATGGTGTCGGCGGTCAAGGTCGATGGTGAACGTCTCCATGAGAAGGCGCGCCGCGGTGAGATCGTCGAACGTGAGCAACGGTCGGTGACCGTGCACGACCTCGTCCTCGATGCCTTCGAGCCGGGGGAACGTGCCGAAGCCTCCTTCCTGGTCACGTGCTCGGCTGGAACCTACGTGAGGACGATCGCCCACGACGTTGGTCAGCAACTCGGCGTCGGAGGCAGCCTTGTCAGCCTCCGACGCTTGGCGAACGGGCCCTTCACGGTCGAGGAAGCCGTCGACCTGGAGGCGCTCGAGGCTTCGAACGATCCGCGCGAGCTGGTGCTCCGTACCGAGGACACGGTCGCGCGCGCCTTGCCGAGCGCACAGATCGACGACGTCGAGGTTGCCCGACGGCTGACCCAGGGCGGGCGGATCGCGGCTCAGGGCTTCGACGGGTCGTACGCGCTGACCTACGGTGCACAGCTGTTGGGGATCTACCGCGACGACGGTGACCAGGCCCGCTCCGAGCTGGTGTGGACCCGACCTGAGGAGCTGACGTGACCGCTCGCGAGGGGGTGCAGTGGCTCGACGACGTCGAGCCCGAGCCCTCCGTGGTCACGATCGGCAACTTCGATGGGGTTCACCGCGGCCACCAGCTGCTCCTCGGGCGAACGGTCAACGCGGCGCTGGATCGCGGTGTGCGATCGGTTGCGGTGACCTTCGATCCCCACCCCGCCGCGGTTCTGCGTCCGGGCTCCGAGCCGCCGAGCCTGGGCAGCATCGAGGAGCGGACCGAACAGCTGCTGGATGTCGGGGTGGATCTGGTCGTCCTGCTGCCATTCACCCGTGAGCTCTCCGAACTGCAGCCCCAGGAGTTCATCACCCACGTGCTCGCCGGGCGCCTGCGCGCGGTGCGGGTGGTGGTCGGCAGCAACTTCCGTTTCGGACGCGGGGCTTCCGGTGACGTGGTGTCACTCGTCGAGCTGGGGGAGACCCACGGGTTCGATGTGGAGGCGGTCGCCGTACGGGACCTCGACGGCGAACCGATCTCCTCGACCGGTATCCGCGACGCCCTGGCGCGGGGCGACGTCGAGGGCGCCGCCGCCGCACTCGGGCGCCCACATCAGGTCCGCGGCGAGGTGGTTCGCGGAGAGGGCCGGGGTCGCACGATCGGCATACCAACGGCCAACGTCGCCGTGCCGCAAGGACGTCAGGTGCCGGCCCACGGGGTCTATGCCGGGCATGCCATCGCGGGCGAGCAGCGCTGGCCTTGTGTGACCAACGTCGGGGTACGCCCCACGTTCGACGCCGGCTCCGTCCCCACCGTTGAGACGCACCTGATCGACACACCCGAGGTCGACCTGTACGGCGAGACGCTGACGGTCACCTTCGAGCGCCGGCTTCGTGGGGAGCATCGGTTCGACGGTGTGGACCAGCTGGTGAGCCAGATCCGGCGCGACATCGATGATGCCCGAGCCTGGCTCGACCCGAGCGAGCCGGACACCGGAGCCGAGCGCCCGGTCTGAGCTCGGTGGGCCACCATCGGCAGGGGCCCCGGCCGGCCCCGGTACTGGTTGGGATCGGTGGTGTGGGGTGACCGGTTCTGCGCCCAACGTCGATGAGTGGCTCGCCGTGCCAGGGCTGGACGGCGGTCGACCTGGCCGTCCGCCGGTCCCGGTGGCTTGCCGCGCCTGCAGCAGCATGCGATACTGGTTGCGACCGGTCCACACGGGCCGGTCTCACCGTGCCCGCTCGGGCGTCGGGGTCATCAGGTCCGTACCGCACATCCCAGGGGCGTCACGCGCCACCGGGATCCCTCGACAGGACCGGGTCGGACGATCGTCGTGATCGCCGATCCACTGGCCCTCGTCAGTGGAGCCAAGCTCCGCTGGCCCGGCGACGCAGGGCCCGAACACGACAGGACCATCCATGGCTGTAACACTCCCGGACGACAAGCAGGCGATCATCGAGCGGTTCGCTCGTGAACCCGGTGACACCGGATCGCCTGAGGTGCAGATCGCGCTCATCACCCAGCGCGTCACCCATCTGACCGAACACCTGAAGGAGCACAAGCACGACCACCACTCACGTCGTGGCTTGCTCAAGCTGGTCGGTCAACGCCGTCGTCTGCTGAA
>SKNK01000044.1 GCA_007120565.1 Nitriliruptoraceae bacterium
CAGGGCGTCGAACCTCAGCTCGTTGTCGGCGAAGGTCACCGTGCGGCGTCCCGCATCGACGCCGGTGACGCGATGCTCCGCGCGTAGTTCGATGTCATGGTCATCGAGGTGACTGGCCACGTACTGGCTGGCATCGACGCCCGCGACGGGCAGGGCCATCGGTTGTGGGGTGGTGACCACTACCTCGACGTCGTCGCGGACGCCACGTCCGCGCAGCAGGTCGTCGACGATCAGCGCTGCCTCGTAGGGGGCAGGGGGACACTTGAAGGGGCCACCGAGGATCGACACCACCACGCGGCCAGCCGTGATCTCGGCCAACGCGGTGCGGATGGCAGGCAGGGCAGCGGCGTCGTACAGGTCATGGGCGTCCGGTGCGTCCAACATCTGCCGATGCTTCGGTGCCGGACGTGAGCCGAGGGCAACGATCAGTGCATCGGCGCGGAAGGCTCCCTCGCTGGTCGCGATGTGGCGTGACGTGGCGTCGATGGCGATGACGTCGTCCTGCACCACGCGGATGCCCTTGTGCTCCAGGTTCCGGAGCGAACGGGTGCCCGCCGAGATCGGACGCAGGCCGGCCAGGTCCCAGAGCTTGGCGAACCCCATCGCGAAATCGTCACGACGGTCGATCAGCACCACCTCGTCGCTCGAGGGGAGGTGGTTGCGCAGCTCCGTAGCGGCGGCGACACCACCGAAACCTCCACCGAGCACCACCGCCTGCGCCACGATCATCTCCTGTCCTCCGACCCAACGAGCCTACTGACCGCCTCGCCCGCCACCGCCCTGCCGCAGCGAGGACGGGGACCTCGACAGGGCCACGGGTCAGTCGTCGCGTCGCAGGATGCTGATGACCATCCACAGACCGATCACCGACGCAACCACGAAGAAGACCAAGGCGAGGGCGGGGTAGCCGAACACCGTCGTCTGCGTCTCGACGCGGGCCATCAGGGCCGCCCCGACGATCAACGCCGCGAGCACCAGGCCCGCGACCACCCGGTTGCCGAGCAGCTTGAGTGTCGCGATCATCTGCTGAGCGTCGACCACGTCGACTCGGACCCGCATCGACCCGTCGGCCAGCGCCGACGTGATGGCGTTGACCCGGGCCGGGAGGCTCTCGACCAGTTCCTTGGTGTCGAGGGCCGCGCGTAGCAGCGATGCCGGGGTGAGCTGCCGCAACATCGACTTGGACATCACCTCGGAAGCGTGGTCGCGCACGAGCTCGTCGACGTTGAAGTCGGGGGCGAGTTGGCGGGCGACCTGGTCCAGGGCCATCAACGTGCGAGCGAGCAGGGTGAGCTCCGGGGGTGGCCGAACACCGTCTTGACCGGAGATGCGGGTCATCTCGCTCAGGATCCCACCGACGGCTGTGCTCTCCGGCGGGAGGTCGTGGTAGCTGCTGACGAGCGCGGAGACGTCACGACGGAACCGCTCCTCGTCGAAGTAGGAGGTGGGCTGGCCCAGGTCGAGAGCGACCGACGCGACCTCGTCACCGTTGCCGTCGGCGATGCCGAGCACCATCCGGAGCAGGCGTTCGCGGGTCCGTGTCTCGATCCGTACCACCATCCCGACGTCGATCAGCGCGAGTCGGCCGTCGGTGGTGAGCAGGACGTTGCCGGGATGGGGATCGGCGTGCACGAACCCGTCGGTGAACATCTGCTGGAGGTAGGCCTGGAAGAGCTGGTCGACCAGCGCCTCGCCGTCGACCTCCAGCCGCCGTATCCCAGAGAGCTGCGTGACCTTGGTGCCGTCGATGTGCTCCATCGTCAGCACCCGTTCGGTCACCAGGTCGGGGATCGTCGCCGGCACCGTCAAGAGGGAGAAGGAGCTGAGGTTGCTGCGGAGTTCGTCGAGGCTGACCGCTTCGCGTCGGTAGTCGAGTTCGCGCAGCAAGGACCGCTCGAACTGCCCGACGACATCGGCGAACCGGTAGCGTTCGCCAGCTTCGGTGTGGTTGTCGAGCATCGTCGCGAAGCCTTCGAGTACCTCGACGTCCCGAGCGACGACCTCGCGGATCCCTGGTCGCTGGACCTTGACCGCTACCCGTCGGCCGTCCCGCAGGGTGGCGCGGTGGACCTGTCCGAGGGATGCGCTGGCCAGTGGCGCCTCCTCGAAGGAGCCGAAGATGGTGCCGATCCGACCACCAAGATCGCTCTCCACGATGTCGCGGATCTCGTCGAACGGGACCGGGCTCACGTCGTCCTGGAGCCGGGACAGCGACTCGATCTGGGCAGCTGGGAGCAGGTCCGAGCGTGTGGCGAGCAACTGCCCGAGCTTGACGAAGGTCGGCCCGAGCGACTCCAGATCATCGGCCAGGTCGGCGGATCCCTCGCCTGCCGCGTCGCCCTGCAGGGCCTCGATGGGCTCGCCAAGGGCGTCAGGTAGCCCGGAGGAACGCACGAGCTCGCTGCCCCCATGGCGGGCGACGACACGAGCGATCTGTGCGTAACGTTTGATCAGCTCAGGGCGGATCGGGATGCCCACGGGTCCTCCCCTGGTCCGAGGTCAGCGTGACCGTACTCGCCGTGGTCTTTCGACCATCCTGGCCGAACGTCTGCATGCGGGGGCTGGCCCTTCCGGCGTGGAACGGCGAGGCTTGGCGGGTCCTCGGGCGGCCCAAGAGCGCCGCTGCCCGATCGCGTGCAGGCGTTCAGGCCTGGCACCGAGACGCGGGAGCCAGGACGCTCAGCAAGCCTGGTAGGTCGCGGACACCCATGACGCCGAGGAGGCGCAGGATGCTCAGACGCGAGGCAGGGCCACCGACGCGGATCGAGGGCCTCCAGCGACGCGTGCGGCGTCTGGCCCCCGAGCCGGTCCGGCGTGCCGACCTCGTCCTGTTCCGACGGGTCGCCGCGACGCGGCTTCCGGTGGTCGGATGGGTGCTTCCGGTGCTCTCACGTTGGGCGAACCACTCGCGTCTCTGGATCGGCATCGCCGCGGCCCTGGCCACGTTGGGTGGGCGCAAGGGGCGTCGGGCGGCGCTGCGTGGTCTGCTCTCGGTCGCCACTACCTCGACGTTGACCAACCTGCCCGCGAAGCTGCTGACGGGACGGGAGCGTCCGGACCTGTCCACGGTTCCCGAGGTCCGCCACCTCGCGAGGATCCCCACGTCGACGTCGTTCCCGTCGGGACACTCGGCTTCGGCGTTCGCCTTCGCCACCGGAGCGGGGATGGAGCTCCCCAAGGCCCGGGTGCCGCTGTACGGGCTCGCGGGCGCGGTCGCCGCCTCCCGGGTCTACACGGGTGTGCACTACCCGGGTGACGTCGTTGCGGGTGCCGCCATCGGGGTAGCCGTTGCGCGGGCGACCACCCGAACCTGGCCCTTGGCGGATCCACGCCCCAGTACGGCGGCGGTGGCCACCGACGCGGAGCCGCTCGCGGAACCCGATGGTTCCGGGATCGTCCTGGTTGCCAACGCGGGATCGGGGACCGCGTTGGGGGAGCGTCCCGAGCAGCAACTCCGGGAGGCACTCCCGGGGATGCGCACGATCCAAGCCCACTCCGGTGAGCAACTCCCGGAGTTGTTGGCTCGAGCCGCAGGAGACGCACGCGTGCTGGGCATAGCCGGAGGTGACGGCAGCGCGGGCGCCGCGGCGGCGGCGGCGCACGAGGCCGGCATCCCCCTGCTGATCGTCGCAGCAGGAACGCTCAACCACCTCGCCACGGACCTCGGGGTCGATGAGGTGGAGGCGAGCATCCGGGCCATCAAGGAGCGCCGAGCGATCGCCATGGATCTCGGTGACATCGATGGCCGACCCTTCGTGAACGCCGCGAGTGTCGGGCTCTACCCCCACCTCGTTGCTGACCGCGAGAAGCTGGAAGGCCGGATCGGCAAGTGGCCCGCAGCCCTGTGGTGCCTCCTGCGTCTGCTCATCACGGGCCGGCCAACCGAGGTGGAGGTCGACGGTCGCTTGCGCCGCGTCTGGCTGCTGTTCTTCGGCAACGGGATCTACCGGAACGAGGGCCTCGCCCCCCACCGGCGAACCGGGTTGGACAACGGCAAGCTCGACGTACGCCTCGTGGACGCCGAGGTGGCCTGGGCGCGGACCCGGCTCGTGGCGTCCGTCTTGAGCGGCCGCCTCGGACGGTGCCGCGCCTACGAGCGGTGGACCGCCGAACAGGTCGAGATCCGTTCGCTCGAAGGCCCGCTCCGGATCGCGCAGGACGGTGAGACGTGGACCGGCCCAGAGGAGTTCGCCGTCCGGACCAGGCCACGCGCGCTGGTGGTGATGCAACCCGACCCGGCGGCGTCGGCCACCGACTGACCGCAGCGCCACGCGAGCGGGAGTTCCCGGGCTACAGCAGTGGTTTGGCGACCATGGCCCACACGACCACGACGAGCAGGCCCACATCCAGGGCGCTGCCCAACGTGATGCCGCGGGCCGCGGCGGTCAGTCCCGGATGGTCAGTGCCGTGTTCGGTCGCCAGGGCGATGAATCGCTTGCCGGACCGCTCGGTGATGGCGGACTGGGCGATCCCGGACAGGACGATCCCCGCGAACCCGATCAGGATCCAGAGGTCGGTGAACCCGTAGCCGGGCTCGGTGGCGACCAGAGCGATCCCGAAGACGACCGTGGCGAGGGAAGCGGGGATGAACAGGCGGGTCCCGAGTGCCTTGGACTGGCGGCCGACGGTGAGCACCCCCGCGAAGTCGCGTGTGCGGACCAGTTGCCGGTTCAGCACGAGGAGGCCGATCCCCGCGCCGACCCAGGCCATCGCACCGACGATGTGGAGCAGCTTGAACAGCTCGTAGCGGGTCACGATGCGCTCCGATCGTTGGCGAGGAGCTGACCCACCAGAGCCACGGCGGCAAGGCCGAGGTACCACGTGGGGATGTCGGCACGGTCACCTCTCAGGCTGTGCAGACCGATCGCTGCCAGGCTGACAGGCAACAGCCATGAGGTCTGCCAGGCCCACCGCGTCCCGTGACGCAAGCCCTCGAGCGCCACGGCCAGGGCCAGTGCAGCGAACGCGGTGAGCAACACCCCGATCGTGCGCTCGACGTGGGTGTCGACGACCAGATAGAGGCCGACGCCGTTGATCGCCAGCAGTCCGCTCAGGACCAGCAGGACCCACCAGCCGAGACGCGATGTGGCGCTCATCGGTGTCCCACCTCGACGCCGAGGAAGCTCAGCGTGGCTGCTGCTGCACCGTCGGGGTCGTCGAGCAGGTAAGCGGAGCGTCGCTCAGCGGACATCGAGGTCACCTGCCATGCTCTCGTGGCCAGGCACGTCGCAGAGGTAGCGGTAGGTCCCAGGTTCCAGGGAGACCGGCAGGCGCACCGACGTCGAGGCGGGAAGATCGATGCGGTGGTCGGTCCCCTCGATGACCAGCGTGTGGTGGAACGGGTCCTGGTTGTCGACCCACAGCACCGCGTCGCCGGCGGGGACCGAGACCAGCGCAGGGAACGTCGACCTGACCGCTTCGATCGCCACGTCGTCGGCTTGCCGCGGCTCGGTCGTGACACCGCTGGAGGCCACCAGGGCGATCACGACGGCGAGGAAGGCCAGACCACCTGCAGCGAACGCGATGGGGCGTCGGGTCGCTGCGGTTCGGGGGTCCCGCAGACCGAGGACAGCTCCCACCAACGTGGTCAGTGTGGCCAGGGCGACGAACGCCTCCAGGATGAAGCCGACCGGCGACTCCGGATGGGCGAGGTTCGTCACGAAGAACGGCAGGCTGCCGCCCAGATAGAGCAGGCTGAGGACGATCGCGATCGCCAGGAGCCAACGTGTTCGGCGCCGGCCGACCGCGATCCCGATGACAAGGAAGAGGACGCCGAAGACGGTGACAGGTGGGATGACGTGCCCGGCCATCACCTGGATGGCGAGCAACACGGCCGCGACCGCGAGCATCGCGTTGGACACGAACCGGTCCCCACCGGGACGGTCGATGGTCTCGGGTGGAGGTGTCGTGCGTGTGGCTGTGGAGCTCATGATGGTCCCTTCGGATCAGCGGGTGGAGGACCGGGCGACCCGGACACGGCGTCGCCAGGAGAGGTAGGCAAGGACGAGGAGCAGGCCCGCCGTGAGCAAGGTGTGGATCACCCCTCGGGTGGATGGACCCTGGTCCATCCCTGCGGCGATCTGGAGGACCTTGAGGGGGCCCCACAGCGGCAATGCCTGCGCCAGGGCCTGATCCATCGGCACGCTCGACCCGACGCCGACGATGCCGATGAGCACGAGCGTGCCCTCGAGTTCACGGGGCACCAGGGCGCCGATGGCCAAGCCGAGGGGGACGGACACGATCGCCATCAACACCAGGGCGAGGGCTGCCGTCGGCCGGTCGACCAACAGTGCCGACGACCGCAACAGGATCTGGGGGGCGAACAGTGCGACCAGTCCGAGCGCAAGGACCAGGAGCAACGCGAGGCGGCCGATGAAGCCCTGCCAGGCTGCGGCTCCGGCGAGTGCGAGGCGTGGGTCGGCCCGCCGCCAACCGAGGATGCCGAACAGGCCCGCGGCGGCGACAGCCCAGGAGACAC
>SKNK01000369.1 GCA_007120565.1 Nitriliruptoraceae bacterium
CCGCGTGACCATGCCGCCGGCATCGGATCCAGACCCCGGCTCGGAGAGCGCATACGCCCCGAGCAGCTTGCCGGCGACCATGTCGGGAACGAACCGCTCACGCTGTTCCGGGGTGGCGTAGGTGGTGATGCCCCACGTAGCCAAGGTGTGGACCGACAGACCCATGCCCACGACCGCGTACCCGCGACTCAGTTCCTCGATCACCCGGAGGTAGAGGCCGTAGGCAAGCTCTGATCCACCGACCTCGGTCGCGAAGGGCAACCCGGTCAGGTCGAGATCACCGAGCTGGTCGAAGATCCCGCGCGGGAAGGTGTGTTCCCTCTCGGCTCGATCCGCGTGGGGTGCCACCTCGGCATCGGCGAAACGCCGGACCATCGCCAGCAGTTCACGGTGCTCAGGAGCAAGAGAGACCACGTTCACTCGCCTTCGCTCGGAGCAGCGACCGGTTCCGATGCCGTGGGGGTCAGCGACATCAGCACGCGGCGGGGTTCGTAGCCGAGCGACTCGAGGAATCGGCGCCCCTCCTCGTTACCGACCGCAACCGAGATCTCGACCACCGGCACCCGCGTGTCCAGGGCCCAGGTCTGGATCGTGGTCAGCAGGGCCTCCCCGACGCCACGCCGCCGAGCGCGGCGTCGAGCGAAGACCGGCCCGATCGTGCAGCCGGTTGGACGCAGACTCCCTGCGGCGTAGCCCAAGGGGGTTCCGTCCACGTCGCTGGCGATCCAGAACACCCCACCCTGGGGAAGCGGAGGGTCTGCCGGATGGCCGAGCTCAGCCTCTTGCTCGTGCTTGTACTCCGCGGCGAGGGGGCGGATCTCCTCGATGCGTGCCCGCCGCACCTGGATCTGATCGTCGCCGTCCATCAGCCGGCCACGACGAAACCGCGGGGCCGGTTGTTGAGGTTCTCGACCCCGCCGGAGGTCACCAGGACGATGTCCTCGATGCGTGCGCCGTACCGATCCGGCACGTAGATGCCTGGTTCGATCGAGAAGGCCATCCCATCGCGCAACTCGAGGTCGTTCCCGGCGACGATCCAGGGCTCCTCGTGCTCCTCGACGCCGATGCCATGGCCCGTGCGGTGGATGAACCGTTCGCCGTAGCCGGCCTCGGTGATCACATCGCGCGCTGCGGCGTCGATGGATTCGGCAGTCACGCCGGGCGCGACCGCCTGCACCGCGGCCGCCTGTGCGGCTTCGAGCACGTTGTGCAACTCGTCGTAGCCCTCCGGGGGATGGCCGACGACGTAGTTCCGGGTGCAGTCCGAGCAGTAGCCCTGACGGGTGCCACCGATGTCGACGACGACCGCGTCACCCTCCTCGAGGATGCGATCGCCGGTCTCATGGTGTGGCGACGCACCGTTGGGTCCGGAACCGACGATGACGAAGTTGACCTCGTCGTGATCCTCGCGGATCAACTCCGCGATGTCGCGACCGGCTTCACGTTCGCGGCGGCCCGGACGCAGCAGTGCTGCGACCTGCGCGTGGACACGATCGATCGCCGCGCCGACCTCGCGGAGCAACTCGCGTTCCTCCGGGGTCTTGATGATCCGCAGCTCGCGCATGACCTGGGTTCCGGGCACCCAGGTCGAGCCTTCGACGGCGTCCTGGAGTTGCAGGGTGAAGCTGCTCCAGAGACGGTCCTGAACCGCGAACGTCCCGGGTCCGCCGAGCACGTCGCGCACGATGGCGATCGGGTCCTCGGTCTCGCCCCAGGGACGCAGCTCAACGAAGCGGGTGGCTCCGCTGTCCTGCGCCCGCGCGATCTCCAACTCCGGGGTCACGAGCTGCGGGACACCCTCGGCCGGGACGATCAGCAAGGTCAGCCGCTCGAGCGGGAGTGCCTCGTACCCGACGAGGTAGCGCAGATCCGCGCTCGGCCCGACGAGTAGCGCGTCGATCCCCTTGGTCTGCAGTTGTGTACGAGCACGTTCGAGTCGATCTGAGAACACCGTCGCTCCTTCATCCGGCGACACGGTAGCGCTAGAGCTTGAAACGTAGGGCGCGGTGCATCACCTCGAACCGTGCGGGACCATGGCCGAGGACCTCCCCGTCCGCCTCGAGGACCAGCGGTCGCTCCGAACGCACCTCGACCGCGGCTGAGCGCCATTCGCGCACATCCGGTCGCTGCAGGTGGGAGCCGCGCCGCAGTTGCTTGCTCGCACGCAGGACGTCGCCGACGGTGCCGCCCCAGCTCTGGACGCTGAAGAGCCCATCGTCCGGCAGGGCACGGGGGGCGACCCGCATCCCTCCCCCGAAGAACTGGCCGTTGGCGACCACGACGTTACAGAGCTCCTCGGTGAGCTCACCACCGTCGACCACGACCGTGGTGCGTTCACGTCGGAACCCGCCCCACGCCGCGACGATGCCGATGCCGTACCGCGAACGCCCCAGGCGGCGTGGCAGCTTCGCCGCCGTGCCGACGACCCTCCCACCGAAGCCGATCTGTGCGACGTTGGCGAACGCCGACCAGCGCAGCTTC
This sequence comes from Nitriliruptoraceae bacterium, assembly GCA_007120565.1. GTDB lineage: Bacteria > Actinomycetota > Nitriliruptoria > Nitriliruptorales > Nitriliruptoraceae > CSSed11-175R1. The sequence continues at coordinate 2,482 of SKNK01000369.1, forward strand.
CCGCGTTGATCCAGATGTTCGACCCTCCCCAGGTCCATGGGCGTGGTGGCCTCCGACAGGAAGTGGCGCGCCAGCACCTCGGGAGATCGATCCAGACCGAACGTGCGGACCAGGTCGCTGCCACTGCCGGCGCTGACGACCCCAAGGATCGGATCGTCGCCCAGCACGGTGCCGGCGGAAGCATCCACGATGCCGTTGACCACCTCGTGGATCGTGCCATCCCCCCCGACGACGATCAGGTAGCGGCGGCCAGCCTCGACCACGGCGGTGTGCGCGAGGTGGGTCGCGTGTCCCGGCCCCCCGGTCACCTCAACGTCGTAGCCGAGGCCCAACCCGTCCAAGGCGGCGCGGAGTCGTGGAAGCACCGGGGCGCGACCGGTGCCCGCGACCGGGTTGGCGATCACGAGAGGTCGACCGAAGGGATGGTCGATGGACACCGGCGCACTCCTGGTGGGCAGCGGTGGGCAGGGTAGGGCGCAGCGCGCCAGGCTCAGGCCTCGACGATCCCACGACGCAGGCCATCCATGGCCTTCGAGGCACGTGCCGCGAGATCGTTGTCACCGACCGACCGGAGTTGGCCGAGCAGATCGGCGATCTGCTTGGCGTTCCGGACGAAATCGCCACCGGTCAGATCGAGGTCGCCCAGGGCCGTATCGAGGTCCGCACCCGAGGTCCACCGCCACGCGGACGCCACGAACCCGGCGTCCAGGTCGCGCAGCGGCGTGACCCCGGCCCGACGTTCGATGGCACGAAGTTCATCGGCGAGTTCGAGCACCGCTCGGGTCGTGGAGTGCAGTTCGACCGTCGGCAGCTCAGGGTGCAGGGTCACCTCACCGCCGCGAGGCTCGTACAGGAACAGCGAGGCGAGGCCGGCGAGTTCCGCCGCCGACAGCTCATCGAAGAGCCCGCGGCGCAGCGACTCCGCCACCAGCAGGTCCACCTCGCTGTAGATGCCTGCGAGTCGGAGCCCTTGATCGGTCGGGCTCGGCTGATCGTCGAGGTAGCCCAGCTCGGTCAGGACGTCGAGGATGCGACGGAGCTTGCGCACGAGCGAGCCGGTGGCTCGGTGGATGGTGGTGCGGAGGTTCTCCGCCTCGCTGATCAGTTCGTCTGCGCGGTGCTGCCACACCTCGTGCTCGGCACGATCCTCACACGCATGGCAGGGGTGCTGACGCAACTCCGTCCGGAGCTGCGCGATCCGCGCGTCAGCCTCCGCGTCGCTCCCGCTCGTGGCGTCGTCGCTCGCCTCGGGTGTGAGGGGTTCGTCCGGTGGCGTCACCGCCCGCAGGGTGTCGGCAACGGCTCGGCGGTAGTCCTTCTGCCGAGGGTTGCCCTTGCCTGGCAGGCGGAGACGATCGACAGGCCGGGGAGGATCGGTCAGTTCCCGAGGGCCCAAGCGAGTCAGGGCCCGTTCATCGGTCACGACCTGAGCCAGGGGCGTCCCGGACTTGCTCATGTGGATCCCGACGACCGCGGCCAGTCCACGGCGCCCCATCCAGGGCAGGTGCAGGACATCGCCGGGCATGAGCGCGGCGATCGCCTCGCGAACCCCGGCCTCCTCGCGATGCCGACGGCGCTTCGCTTCGGCCTTCTCGGTCTGGGAGAGCTCACGCCGCAGGGCCCAGTAGGCAGCCCAGTCGCCGTGGTCACACACCAGGTGGGTGCTATATCCCTGGACCGCCTGGTCGAGTTCGAGCAAACGATCGGCCTTGCGGGTGACCGACGCATCAGCCTCGTACTGGGCGAAGGACGCTCCGAGGAGCGCCTCGGCCTGCCGCAGGTCATGCCGACGAAGGAGGTTGACCGCCATGTTGTAGGACGGTGCGAAGGAGCTGCGCAGCGGGTAGGCCCGTGTCCCGACCAACCCCGCGACGCTCTTGAAGGGGATCGCCCGTTGGTAAAGCACGACCGCATGGCCGACCTTGTCGATGCCTCGGCGTCCCGCGCGGCCCGTCAGCTGCGTGTACTCCCCCGGCGTCAGCATGACGTGGGCCTCGCCGTTGTACTTCTCCAGGCGTTCGATCACGACGGTGCGGGCCGGCATGTTGATACCCAACGCGAGGGTCTCGGTCGCGACCACGACCTTGAGCAGGCCGCGTTGGAAGAGCAGTTCGACGACCTCCTTGAACGCGGGGACCATGCCCGCATGGTGGGCGGCGAGCCCGTCCATCAGCGCGGAGCGCCAGGCCGGGAACCCGAGGACGCGCAGATCGTCCTCCGGCAGATCGGCGAGCATGGTGTCCACCAGGGTCGCGATCTCGTCGCGCTCCTCGCGGTTGGTGAGCCGCGTGTTGGAACGAACGAGCTCCTCGACCGCGTTCTCGCACCCCTGGCGGGAGAACACGAAGAAGATCGCCGGCAACCACTCGCGCCCGGCGAGTTCGGCGACGACCTGCGCGCGCGAGGGCCACCGCAGGCGCACCTCCGGACCCATCCGGCGGCCACGGTTGGTCACCCGGTTGCGTTGCCCCGCACGTCGTTCGAGCATGACCACCTCGGGGTTGGGAACCCCCGCCAGGGCCTGAGACGCGCGTTCTCGGTGTTCCTGGCTGGCTCCCTTCTTGCGACCAGCACGGAAGGTGGGGTGGATCTTGTCGTTGACGAAGTAGTGGTGCTTGAGCGGGACCGGACGGGACTCCGAGATCACGACCTCGCAACCGTCCCGCACCTCGTTGAGCCAACGACCGAAGTCCTCGGCGTTGCTGACCGTCGCCGACAGCGCAGAGAGCTGCACCGACGCGGGCAACTGCACGATCACCTCCTCCCACACGGCACCGCGGGACCGATCGGCGAGGTAGTGGACCTCGTCGAGCACGACGTGCCTGAGCGACCGCAGGGTCGGCGAGGCCTCGTAGATCATGTTGCGGAGGACCTCGGTGGTCATCACGACGACGGGAGCATCTCCGTTGATCGATCGGTCACCGGTCAACAACCCGACCCGGTCCTCGCCGTACCGGATGACCAGGTCGCGGTACTTCTGGTTGGACAGCGCCTTGATCGGGGTGGTGTAGAACGCCTTACCTCCGCGTTCGATCGCGTCGTGGCAGGCGAACTCGCCGACGACGGTCTTGCCCGCACCCGTCGGTGCGGCCACCAGGACCGAGTGGCCGTCGGCGAGTGCTTCGATCGCCTCGCGCTGGAACTCATCCAGGTCGAAGCCCAACGTCGCCGCGAAGCCGGAGATCATGGTGGCTTGCGGGCTCATGAACGACCTTCCAGGAACGAGGTGAGAGGGCCAAGAGGAGACACGTCGGCACGCTGCCCATCGAGGTCGAGCAGCGATGCGCGGGCCGACTGCCCGAGTTGCTCGCTCCGTTCGCGTAGTCGGCCGGCCTCGGTGAGCAGATCCTGGCGCAAGGCAGGGTCGTCAACCTCCGCGGCTCGTCCGAGGACCTCGACCGCGTCACGGGACAGTGCGACCGCCGCGATGAACTGTCGCTGGACCGGGCGAGCTGCCGTCGGCATGTCCAGACCAGCGAGCTGGACCAGCATGGCGTCGTACGCCTGCTTCCAGTCCTCCTGGTACTCGAGGACGAGCGAGGGATCCTCCTCGCGCCGAAGGAGGACGAACGCTTCGCTGACCGATTCTCGATCCACCGATGCCGAGGTCCAGATGCTGTCCGCGTCGAGCGCCAAGGGCATCAGGCTCGCGTCGATCGCTTGCGCCGCCTCGGGCAGGGGTTCGGACCCGGCGAGCCGACCAAGCAGCGCTCCCGCCACCAGTGCAGCCATACCGACGAGCAGGAGCGGACGCCAGTTGACCGCGCCACGGAACCGCCGCCACCGCAGGATCAGTCGGGACCACCCGGTGGTGGTCCTCGTACCTCGAGTCTCCGGTTCGCCGGGGAGCGCGTCGGTCACGACGTCGACCTCCGACGCAAACGCTCGATGACCCATGCCACCCAGATCGATAGCTCGTAGAAGATCA
>SKNK01000059.1 GCA_007120565.1 Nitriliruptoraceae bacterium
GGGAGTGAGCGAGGTGCCTCGGAGCCGGGCGATGGCAGCGATCCGGGGGCCTCGGACGCCGGTGATGGCAGCCATCCAGACGGTGCCGACGTCGACGCGAACAGCGATCCCGCGGGCCCGGATGCTGATGCCGGCGCTGACCCCGACGGTTCTGACCCCGACGGCTCTGACCCCGACGGTTCTGACCCCGGAAGCTCCGACCCGGGTGACGGTTCGGATCCGACGGGCCACGAGGTGCAGGATCTGATCGCCGGCGACCTGCAGGAGCTCGAAGGCAACGGCTCGCCCGAGTCCGGTTCTGGCGGGGGTGAGGGCGTACTTGGCACGCGCGACCCGGATAGCCCCGGCAACAACGATCAAGGCGTTGCCGACCCGGTCAACAGCCGAACCGGAGCGTTCGTGACCGCCGGGGTCGACCTGGTCCGTCAGGTGCCTGGGCAGTCACTGGTGCTCGGGCGGAGCTACGCATCGACGGACCGGCGGACGGGGCCCCTCGGGCGTGGGTGGACCCACGCGTACGACGTGGGGATCGAGCGTGACGGAGGCACCACCATCCTGGTTCGCGCCGAGAACGGCTATCGCGTGGCCTTCGACGTCGACGAGGGATCCGGTGACATCTCGTCGCCACCGGGGATCACCTCCACCCTGACGCGCGTCGATGGGGGCTTCGAACTCGCTCGCCGCGATGGCCGAACCATCTCCTTCGACAGCGACGGTCGCGCGGTCGAGTTCCGCGATCCCAACGGCTACACCAAGCAACTGGAGTACGGCTCGGACGGTCTGCTCCGGATGGTGAGATCCGCTGGCGAGTCCATCAGCTTCACCTACGACGGCGAGCAGCTCGTCGAGGCACGGCTCTCCGACGGGCGTAGTGTCAGCTACCGCTACGAGGGTGACCTGCTCGTCGAGGTCATCGACCTGCGGGGGAACAGCGAACGCTACCGCTACGACAGCGACGGTCGCGTCGAGCGGGTCGTCGACAACGCGGGCAACCTCGTTGTTGAGAACACCTATGACGACGACCACCGGGTCATCGCTCAGACCGATGCTTTCGGCTTCAGCTACGCGCTCACCTACAACCGCGACGGCGCATACGACGTCACGACCTACACCGACCCACGCGGCGAGCAGCACTCGTACGTCTACAGCGGGCATCGGCTGGTGCGGTTCCGAGATGCGCTCGGGCGCACGACCGACTACCGCTACGACGACGACCTGAACCTCGTCGAGATCGAGCACCCCAACGACACCCGCACGCAGATCCGCTACGACGGGCGAGGCTTCCCGACGCGGGTCGTCGACGCCGAAGGGCAACGCACCGACCTGAGGTGGGGCGACAACGCCACCCTCGTGCAGTTCACGGACGCCGAGGGTGCGGAGAGCTCGTTCACCTATGACGACGGTGGCAACCTCCTGACGGTGGAGGCTCCGGACGGTGCCACGACGACCTACGCGTACGACGAACCCGGCCTTCTGACGGAGGTCATCGACCCCCTCGGTGCCACGACGACCTACGAGCGAGACGACCTTGGGCAGGTCACGGCGGTCGTCACTGCAACGGATGGGCGGGTCGAGCTCACCTACGACGACGCCGGCAACGTGGTGACGGTGATCGACCCGGACGGGTTCGTCGCTGGCAACGATCCGGGCGATCACACCTGGACGTTGGCCTGGAACGAAGCCCACCGCTTGGTGGCACTCACCGACCCACTCGGAGGAGAGACGAACTACTCCTACGACGCGATGTCGAGGCTCACGTCGGTGACGCAAGCCAACGGCAGCCGCACGGTGTACGACTACGACGCGCGAGGCCAGCTCACCGAGGTTGTGGCCCCCGATGGCACGAAGACGCGTTATCTCTGGGACGCGGTCGGCAACCTGCTTCAGCGGACCGACCCCACCGGCGCGGTCACCCGGTACGGGTATGACGCCGTCGGGCAGCTGGTCGGGGTGGTGTCCCCGGCCAACCAACGGTGGGTCTACCGCTACGACGAGGTGGGCAACCTCGTCGAGATGATCACCCCCGAGGGTGTTGAGGCGGACGATGACACCACCGGTCGGGTCGAGGTGTCCTACGACGCCGTTGGAAGGCCTACCGCTGTGGCGCCATCCGATGCACCACACGTCACGATGGAGTGGACGCCAACGGGCCGGATGGCCGCCATGGAGGATGCACTCGGCACCGAGGTCCTGCGCTACGACGGCCTTGGCCGCCTCATCGAAGCGGCGCGAGGTGAGCAGAGCAGCACCTACGACTACGACCTCGCCGGCAACCTCATCGAGCGGACGGTCGACGGCAGGTCGACCGAGTACACCTACGACGCCGAGCGTCGCCTCACGTCGGTCGAGTCCGATGAGCTGAGCGCCGAGTACTCCTACGACGCGTCTGGGCGGATGGTCGAGTCCATGTTCGGCAACGGGACACGCACGGAGGCGGCGTGGGACGCCGCCGGGCGGATCCTCAAGGTGACCCACCGGGACGCTGACGACCAGTTGCTCGACAGCATCTCCTACGGCTACGACGCCGCGGGTAACCCGCGCGAGGTCCGGAGCATGGATGAGGTCCTCCGCCACCGGTACGACGACCTGGACCGGCTGGTCCAGTCGACCGTCGTATCACGCGGGACGGGCACCGAACTCGCCCAGTGGACCTACCAGTACGACGATGCGGGTCGGCGTGTGGCAGAGCGCGGCCCTGACGGTGGCGTGACGCTCCTGCGGTATGCGGCCGGTGACCAGCTCCGAGAGGTGGAACACCCTGACGGCTCGATCACCGAGTTCGAGTACGACGCGAGTGGTCGCCGTGTCGCCGCAGGCGACGATCGGTTCGTGTTCGATGTGCTGGACCGTCTGGTCGAGCACCAGGTCGATGGGAGCACCTTCGAGTTCGAGCATGATGGGTTCGGTCGTCGGGTCTCCGAGACCGTGGACGGCCAGGCCGCTCGCTCCTACCGGTGGGACCCGAACGCGCCGAACTACCAGCTGGCGGCGCTGAGCGGACCGAACGATCCCGACCAGCACCTCACCCTGCTGCCCTTCGCCGGCACCCTCGGCGCGCACGCGGATGGCGTGACCAGCTACCTCCACGCTGACGGGCTCGGTAGCACCATCGCCACGACCACGGGGGACGGGCAGGCCGGATGGCGCTACGGGTACGAGCCGTTCGGCCAGGAGCGATCCGCCGAACAGCTCGCGGATGATGCTCCCGCGGCCGTCCTCCGGTTCACCGGCGAACTCCTGGACGAGAGCACCGGCAACTACCACCTTCGCTTGCGGGAGTACGACCCGGCGCTCGGGCAGTTCGCCTCGCTCGACCCCGCGGGCTCCTTCATCGATCGCCCGTACACCAACCAGTACGCCTACGTCGACAACCGACCGACGGTCTGGACCGACCCCTCAGGCGCTTGCCCCTTCTGCGCGGTCGTTGGTGCAGGGATCGGTGCCGCGGTCGGCGCGACGACGAGCATCGTGACCCAGGTTGCGTCGGGTGACGACATCAACTGGAGAGAGGTGGGTACCGCAGCGGCTGGCGGCGCGGTCGCCGGTGGTCTCGCTGGCTTGACCGGTGGTGCTTCGCTGGCCACGGGCGCGTTGATCGGTTCCGGGACCTCGGTCATCGGCAACGGGGTGACCCAGGGGTTGGACATCGCCTTCAACGACGGCAGTTGGAGCTGGGGCGACATGGCGTTCGCCGGGGTTACGGGAGCGGCTGGCGGTGCCATCGCGCAACCGTTCGGCGCATCACTGCGTGCGCCGGTCCCACGGGGTCTCGGCATGAGTCCAGAGGGGGCATCCGCCGTCGTGAGTACGACCATGGCGCCCTACAATTTCAGCGCCGGGGCCCTCTACGGGATCTTCACCGCTGACGGTCCCGGTAAGACGGTCGGAGCCGTGGAACGGCCGTCCCCCGAAGGCTCGGGTAGCTCCGCGCCGATCTCCGCCGCGAGAAGTGGGTGAGTGAGGATGCACACGACGCCACCGGCGAGGACCACCTACTCCAAGATGATGCTGGTCGCCATCTGGGTGTTCCCGGTGCTGTTCCTTCCCATCGGTGTGGCCGTGTACCTCCAGGACGGCGGCGTGGCCTTCCTGGCGTTGGGGATCCTGCTCGTGCTGGGCTGCGGCTACTGCCTGTTCCGACTCCATCGCGCCGAGCTGGTGGTGGACGCCGATGGCACCTTGAGGATGTCATCGATGGTCAAGGCCAGCGTCGATCTGAACAGCCTGCGGGAGGTCGAGCTGACCGCCGGGCTGCCCTACCCGGACATGCACAAGTACGAGTTGGCGTATGACCCGTACCGGGCGGTCGTGGCGATGGATGCCTCGGGGAACCGTGTCCGGTTCGGATCACGCGGAGGATCCCAGTGGAGCGACCCAGCGCCGATCGTGGCGAGGATCGCGCACGCGGTGCGCGAGACCGGTGCGCGATGCACGCCTCGCTGCTGGGAAGATCTACATGAGGCCGGCGGGTTGGCGGTGCCGACCTATCCAGAGGCGCTGACCGAGCCGCCACCGTCGGCGTGGGACACGCCGATCCGTACCTCGCAACGTCAGCGGACGGCCGTTGCGGTCTCGCAGTGGGCGCTCGCCTCCCTGCCCCTCGCTGCCTCGGTTGCCGGCGCGTTCGAGGCCGTGGACCACAACCCGGCGATGGCCGCAACGGCTCTCGCCGGGGGGTTGTCCGTGTCTGTTCCCGTGGCTCTGTACCTGTTCGTGGTGCGCCGTCGAGCCAACGGTGCGTACACGCACATCCGGCAGGACGGACAGGTCGAACAACGCGAACACCTTGGCGGTCGGTTCCGGCTTCGCCTGCGGGTCGTCGAGGGCAGCGCCAACCTCAGCGACCTTCGGCGCATCGAGTTCGTCCCGGCCACACGGATCCACCGCAAGACCGGCCTGCCGGAGTGGTGGCGGCTCGAACTGCAGGACTCCCGTGGTGGCCTCGTCCGCTTCGAACTCCTCCACGAGCGCGAGCCGGCCGCGCTGTTGATGCCGCAGCTGTGCTCGTTCATCGAGGCCAGTGGTCTCACCTTGGACGAGACCACCCACCGCGGGCTGAGTCTGCGTCTCGGTCGCAGACTCACCAACCCCGCTGGTGCCCCGTTGCTCGCCTGAGTCGTGCGGGAACGGCCAGGTCCGGACGGCGCCGTCAGCGAACCCGACGGGCTGATCGGTGGCCGGTCACCCTAAGGGGTGATGTCCTTTCGGACCAGGCCGGCGCCCAAGTGGACGGCGGTCCAACCGTTCCACCGGTATCCTGTCCAGCTTGGCGTGTCACGGGCACGATCGCGTGTCATGTCTCTCTACCTAGCGGTAGCGACAACGACGGAGGATGGGATGCGACGGGGTGGCTGGCACGAGATGGTGCCTAGGGGAGGGGCCAGTGCGCGGATCGCGGTCACGCTGATCGCGGTGGTGATGGTCGTGGCGTGTACGTCGGATCCTGCACCTGAAGCTGCTGTCGATGAGGGTGAGCAGGTCGAGCAGGAGGAACCGGCTGCGCGGGAGGAGCTTGGTGGGGAGGGTGGTTCCGAGGAGCTTGAGGCTGCCGCTGAGGGCGGTGAGGTGGTGTCTGCGGCCGATCCGGTGACGCTGGATCTGGATCTGGAGGAGCGGGTGGCGGATGGGACCACGATGCGGGTGTCGGGTCTGGAGGTCACCGAGGATGTGATCCTGGTGGATGTGGAGATCGTTGTGGCGGCTGAGCGGGCGTTCATCACCCTGGATCAACGGACGCAGAGCACCCCGGCGACGGTGCGTGATGATGTGGGTAACGAGTACCTGTTGGATCGTGTCGATGGGAACATCTCGTTGCGGTTGTCTGGTGGGGAGCGGTTGGAGGGCACCTTGGCGTTCGAGGGGCCGTTGCATGAGGATGCGGAGTCGGTCGAGATCGTGTTCAACGAGGACAGCGATCCTGAGGGGCGGGGGCAACGGGACCGGATCTATCCGCACTTCGTGTTCGGTCCGATCGCTCTGGACGGGTCGGGTGTCGAGGATGATCGGGTTGAGGCGGCTGAGCCGGTGGTGGTCGAGGTGGATCTGGAGGAGCGGGTCGCGGATGGGACCACGATGCGGGTGACGCGTCTGGAGGTCACCGAGTTGGCGATCCTGGTGGATGTGGATCTCGTCGTGTCGTCGGAGCGGACCAACGTGTGGCTCGATAACCAGATGAGTACGCCGGCGTTGGTTCGTGATGACCAGGGTGAGGAGTATCGGCTCACGCCGGTTGAGGGCAACTCGTCGTTGAGGGTGCGGGGTGGTGAACGGTTGGAGGGGACGTTGTCGTTCCAGGGGCCGTTGCGTGACGGTGTGGAGTCGCTCGAGGTGGTGTTCAACGAGGACCGTGATCCCGAGCAGTCCA
>SKNK01000373.1 GCA_007120565.1 Nitriliruptoraceae bacterium
CCGGCGAGACGCTCGAGGTCGGCGGCGGTGTAGAACAGCGAGCTGTCGGGCACCTCGCTGGTGCCGAGCGCCTCGAGGGAGCGATCGGCCTCAGCCGGCAGCACGACCGCCAGGAACACCACGAACACCGCGGCCGTCACGGCCCAGACCGGCCAGCCGACGCGTCGCTCGAGCCCGTCGCGCATCGTTCCGTCGCGGCTGGTCCGTCGCACGTTCGCCCTCCGTCCGCTCACCGATCCGTGAACACCTCGATGTGGGCGTCGGTCAGGGCCCGCGTGGCCTGCTGGTCGCTGATGGTCGGTGTGAGGTCGCCGCGCTGGGCTCCGTAGCGTCCGAACTGGGCATGGTTCATGCCCTCGACCTCGACCATCACGGCGTCTTCGGGCAGCAGACGACGACGCTCGGCGATGTCGTCGGGGGTCGCGAGCCCGTCGCGCTCCCCGCTGACCGACAGGACGCGCAGGCCCTCGCGCTCGGCGAGCTCGGCACCGCCGGTCGGGAAGGAGGCCCAGAGCAGCAGCCCGGCGACGTCGGCCTCCGGTTCGGTCCCGAGCCAGCTGGAGGCCATGGCCCCGCCGAGGGAGTGGCCACCGACCCACCACTCGTCGAGGTCGTCGTGCTCGCCGTGCTCGGCGATCAGGGTGTGCGCGCGGGAGCGTCCGAACACGGCGAGGTTGAGCGGCATCCGGGGGATGAGGACGAGGGTGTCGGTCTCCGCGACGATCGGCGCCCAGGTCGCGACGTACGCCTCCCGGTGCACCCGCGCACCCGGGTAGAACACCACACCACGCTCCGGTTCGCCTGCGCTCGGGCGCAGCGTGACGATGGGGCCGAACTCGACCTCCACCGCCGGATCATCGACGGCCGCCTTCAGGGGTCCGGGTGTCGCGGTCCGGGCCAGGCTCGCCCACACCACGAACGCGAGGACGGCGACGAGCAGTAGGGTCGCCACCGCGAGCCCGGCCTGGCGGGGGAGCGACCGCGATCCGGTCCGGCCCATCCGCGCCTCCGGCGGTCGTCGCACCCGCTGCCATCACGGCATCGTGGTTCTGTGGTCCGCGCCCCGGGAGGCTATCCGCGGTCGTTCAGCCGGGCGGGGAGCGGGGTCTGGCATCATCCGGCGACGGGCGCAGCTCCCGATCCTGCATCGACCTCCGGCGGGGGGCGACGGGCAGCACCGTGGCGCATACCTGGCTGAAGCCTCCGCCGACGTTCTCGTGCACAGCGTCGACCGGTGAGCTCGGTGGGCAGATCGGTGCGCTGCAGCGGATGTTCGCCAAGATGCTGGTCGCCGGCGTGCTGGAACCGGCAGCAGACAGCAGGCTGACCGATGCTTGCATCATGCAGCTGCAACATGCACGAGTGATCTCGTGCCTTCCATCACGATCCGTGATGTCCCGGACGATGTCCGCGACGAGCTGGCGGCGCGTGCCCGTCGTTCTGGCCGTTCGCTGCAGGAGTACCTGCGCGCGGAACTGGTCGGGCTCGCGGAGCGTCCCGACCCCGAGGTGGTGCTCGCCCGGGTACGGGACCGCAAGCGGCGCACGGGAAGCCAGCTCTCGGCGGAACGGATCCTCGAGCATCGCGACGCCGACCGCCGGTGACGGTCGTTCTCGATGCCTCGGTGGTCGTCGGCGCACTCGTCGATGGCGGGGACGTGGGTGTCTGTGCCGAGAACGTGCTGGATCACCCGTTCCTGATGGCTCCGCACCTTCTGCCGGCGGAGGTCGCCAGCATCCTGCGCCGAGCCACCACGGGCGGTGACACTTCCCCGGACACCGCTTCTCTGGCGCACGCGGACATGCTCGATCCTCGGTCGAGTTGGTCGCCTACGCGCCGCTCGCCGATCGGATCTGGGAGCGACGCGAGAACCTCACCGCCTACGACCACGCGGTGTAGTGGGCAGCCGGTGCGCTCACGCACCGGCCGCCCACGCCTCGACCCCCGACGTCGTGACGTCGCACGATGCGGCGATCCCGCGCAGCCAGCCGGCCTCGACCCAGGGCACGCCCGAGCCGCCACCGAACGCAGGGTGGATCAGTTCGAGGAGCGAGAGCGGATGGGGTCCGGAGCTCATTCGTCGCGGTCGTCCCGGTCGTCGCGGTTGGGTGAGATCGGTCGGCGGAGCGCGTCACGAATGTCGGACAACGAGCGCAGCCCCAGCACCAGCAGCACAAGGAGCGCCACGGTGGTGGCCACACCGATCCCCATGGCGATCATCGCGAGTGTCGTCTCGTCCACACCTACTCCTTCGCCTTGCCGCCATCAACGATAACATAACTATCGTTGATAGGCGAGCTGGAAGGCCAGTCATGAGCGACTCCCCGGCCGGCGTCACGCTCAGTTTCGGCGATGGGGCGACCCTGCACGAACGGGTCGCTGCCGGGCTGCGGCGCACCCTGCGTGACGAGGAGGTGCAGCCCGGCATGGAGCTGCCCACCGCCGGCCAGGTCGCCGAGCACCTGGGCGTGAACGTCAACACGGCACTTCGTGCGTACCGCGCTCTTGCCAGCGAGGGCCTGGTCGAGCTGCGCCGCGGCCACGGCCCGCGGGTGCTGCAACCACCCGAGATGGTCCGGGTGCATGAGTTGGCCAACGAGCTCGCCAGGGAGGCCGCCCGCCAGGGCCTCAGCCGAGGGGAGCTCGTCGCGCTCGTACTCGACCACGGGTGAGGCCCGCTGGCCAAGGCTGGGCCCTGGGCAGGGGCCCAGCGGATCCGTGGGGGAACCTCACACGACCGACTGACGGACGACCGGCAGGCTGAGCGCCGACGCAGACCTGACCCTGCCCGCACGAAGTAGGTGCGCCGCCAAGCGATCTCGGACACCCTTGAACGCGTGACCTGGTCCGATCCGGGCGGAGTCGACGAGGAGGGAGCCACCATGTTGGGGGTCGAGGCACGGGCATTCACCGAGCCCGATGAGAGGATGGAGTCGGAGAAACTGCGTGCAGAGAGGATCGATGCCGGCGGCGTGCGTGTGTGGCGTTACACGTTCGCGCCGGGTTGGCGCTTCACCGAGCACTTCGATGCCGAGGGCTGCCCGTCCCCGCACGCTGCCTACATCGCGGCGGGTCGGCTGCGCGTCGTGATGGACGACGGCACCGAGGTCGAGGGCACCCCCGGCGAGGTCATGGTCATCGCGCCCGGCCACGACGCCTGGACCGTCGGCGACGATCCATGCGTGTTCATCGACTTCGAGGAGAGCCTTGCTGCGGGCTGGCCCTCCGGGCCTCGACGACCTTGAGCAGAGCGGCCAGGTCGGAGCCGCCGGAACCGTGTCGTGACGCAGCTCATCGCCCGTGGAGTCCGCGCGGGTGGTGATCGTGTCCCGCCGGGTAGAGCGGTATCGGGCGGCAGCATCACCGGCCGTGCTTGTGCCGTTCGCCCGTTCGCTGGTCCCGTGAGCTGGATCTGCACGTCGGCCTTCAGGCGCGCACGAGGTTGGCAGCGAAGAACGGCACCAGCTCGTCGGTGACGGCTAGGGCCTCGGTGTAGACGCCGAAGTGGTCGGCACCGGGGATCTCGCGCACCTGCGGATGAGCTACATGCGCAGCCACGTGGCGCACCATCTCGACGAACGCCGGGTGCGTGCGGGACCCGTGCAGCAACAGGACGGGGGCCGTGACCTGTGCGAGCACGGAGGGGTCGGCCGGACCAAGCCCATCGGCGCCTGCGGCCAGCCTCTCTTGGTGCACGAAGAGCGGGATGTTGGACACCGCAGCCTGCCAGAAGGCCGGGGCAGCCTCGTCGGCGGTGTCCTCGGAGGTGTAGAAGCCGGCGGCGGCCATGCCCTCGAACCACGTCCGAGCCGCCTCCTCGAGGGTCTGAGCGGAGGATGAGGGCCGCCCGACGCTTGCATGTACGAGCCAACTCGTCAACGGAGGTCGTGACGAGGGCCACCCGAGCGCAACCACCGGGTGACCCTCGACCGTCAGGGTCCGAGCCAGGATGCCCACCGACCTTGGAGACCGACGTTGACGCGGGTCAATGCCGCCCACCAGGCAGCCGCCGCGGAACCGTGAACACCAAGGCGCTCGCCGGCCTCCAGCTTCCTCGAGGTCGCGGGCCTGCGGTCTGCCCGTGCCGCCCGCTGGTCAGCATCCTCACGTCCGGGCGTCAGGTAGGTGTTGACCTGGGGTGATGCGACTGGATGATGCTGACCACGACGCCTGGCATCGAGCCGGCGAGCAGGCGTCGCCAGGCGGGGTCCGGTCGCCGTGAACGCTTCCCCCGGAAGCCGCCGCCCCGACGTAGGCGGGAGCCCACGACGACTGGAGGGAGCATGGGCGCCGACCGGATCCATCGCACGACCTCAGCCGACGGCACCGAGATCGCTGGGCGTGTCGTCGGGCATGGCCCCGCGTTGGTGCTCCTCCACGGTTCGCTGTACAGCGGGGAAACCGCCTGGGAGGCGCTGCTGCCCCACCTCGCCGGCCGCTTCACGTGCCTGCTTCCCAGCGTCCGCGGGCGGGGCTTGAGCGCCGACAGCGAGGACCTCAGCCGCGAGCGGATGTTCGAGGACATGGTGGCCTTCATCGAAAGCATCGGCGAGCCGGTGCCGGTCCTCGGCTGGTCTGGGGGTGCCACGGCGGCGCTCGGTGCCGCCGAAGTGAGTGACGCCGTCTCAGCCGTCGCTGCCTACGAACCGGGGGTCCTCGAGGCGATCGACGAGGAGACGCTCCGCGACATCGGCGACATGGTCGCCCGTGCGCGCATCGAGGTCGAGCGGGGGCGACCCGCTGAGGCCGCACGTCTGTTCAGCGCGTTCGTGTCCAACGACGAGGAGCTGGCGGACGTCGTGGCCAGCCGACGCAACGAGGTCGCCGCTCCCAACGTCGAGACCGACATGCGCTACTACGAGAACGTCGACCTCACCCGGCCCACCCCCACCAGCCCGGACGCGCTGGCCACCATCGACGTGCCCGTCCTGCTCCTCCGGGGGGAGCAGACGGCTTTGGCCACCTGGATGGACCGTGGAACCGCGCACCTCACCGAGCACGTGCGCGACATCGAGGTGTGTACCGTCCCCGGTGCCGGCCATGGGGCCCCGTACCTGGAACCCGAGGCGCTGGCCGCCGAGCTCGTCCGCTTCCTCGACGCGCCAGCTCCACAGCCATGATGCAACGGGACAGTCCGACGCTCGATCTGCGCCTCCGCGAGCTGGGCGCAGGTGCCTACCCGAGGTGCGTTCTGCGGTCACTGCAGGTCCCGGAGCCGCTTGCGGATGCGCCGGTGGACGTCGCGAACCCACGATGACGGCATGTTGAGCTGCTCGGCGTCGAGCTCGTCGACGAGTCCGCCGACGCCGTCGCCGACTGCATCGATCAACTTGTCCACGACCCGGCCGGGCAGGCCGAGATCGGCGGCCAGGGCCACCCACTGGCGACGGCTGGCGGTGTCGTGTGGTCGTGCACCGATCGGGGGGTGGAAGCGGTGGTCGCCTTCGTAGGGCCAGGTGTGCAGCACGTCGTAGACGGGGGTTACCTGCCACAGGCCCCGGTGGGGGTCGCGGCCGACCGAGAGGTTCTTGGCATGCACGTCGTTGTTGCCGACGGTGTAGCTGTACAGCAGCTGGTGGAGCAGATCGCGTCGGGCGACCCGCGGTGCGGCGCAAACCTCAGCCAGGGCGGTGACGACCTGTCGTGCGTCCGGGTCGTACTTCTCGGCCGGCTGTAGCCCCAGCACCTGCGCGGCGTCCTCCTGCGCATGCCGGCGCAGCCGCCCGTCGGCGACCGACCGGTCGAAGCGGGTGACGGCCAGCGCACCGACGCCGTCGCGGTCATCGACCAGTTCCACGTCTGGAGCGGCCAGGCCGACCCGTCGGGCGGCGGTGGTGAACACCGCCTCGTTGTGCAGCACGCCGTGCCAGGAGGCGTCGGGTGCCAGCTTGAGGATGACCCGCCCGGCCGCGCCCCCGGCCACCGTGCGGGAGTGGTAGGAGATCTTGGGCTGCACGCCGGCGACGGCGGCCCGGTGCTCGAGCCGGTCCGGCACCGCCAGCAGTTCGGGGAACGACAGCTCGGTGAGGTCGACCGGCTCGCCGAGCGCGTCGGTGGGCAGCGGCGTGCCGGCCGGCACGACCTGCACGTCGCCGATGGTGTCGGCCCCGATCTGGGCGAGCAGCCCCAGCTCGTCGTCCTCGGCCAGGTGCAGCGCCCGGGCCAGGCTCACACGGCGGGTCTGGCCTTCCGGCAGCAGCCCGGCGAAGTAGGCCGGCAGCCGGAACCGGTCGGTGGTCACCGGCGGGTGGCCGCGCGGCAGGGTCGTGGCGACCGCGGGACCGTCGTAGCCATCGAGCTCCGCGAAGGTGACGTGCTCGCCGAG
>SKNK01000341.1 GCA_007120565.1 Nitriliruptoraceae bacterium
CCCGTACAGCAGGGCCAGCGCCGCTCCGGCAGCACCCGACTCGGTCGGGGTGAAGATGCCCTGGTAGAGCCCGCCCATGCTGATGAGGAAGATCACGGGCACGGCCCACATCAGGCGCAGTGACGTCAGGATCGTTCGTTCTGGCCGCTCCGTGCGGCGAGGGGCCAGGGACGGTTTGCGCACGACGAGCACGTAGGCGGTGATCATCAGCAGCAACGCGGTCATCACGCCGGGGATGAAGCCGGCGATCAACACCTGGCCGATGGGCTCCTGGGTGAGCACGCCGTAGAGGACCAGCAAGGCACTTGGCGGGATCAGCGCGCCGAGGGTTCCCCCAACGGCTGCAGAAGCGGCAGAGAGCCCGTCGTCGTAGTCGAACCGCTGCATCTCCGGGACGGCGACCCGGGACATGGTCGACGCGGACGCGACGCTCGACCCGCTCACGGAGGCGAACGCCGCTGAGGCACCGATCGTTGCGATCGACAGGCCACCTCGTAGCCGCCACAGGAACCGGTCCAGCGAGAGGTAGACGTCCCGTCCGAGGTTCGCGTACGACAGCAGCATCCCCATCAGGATGAAGAAGGGGATGACCGACAGGCTGTAGATGGAAGCACCACGGAACGCGTCTGAACCGAACCGTGCGAGCGCCGCATCCGGGCTGACGATGTAGGCGTATCCCGCAACCGCGACGCCGATCATGGCGATCGCCACAGGAACGCGGAACGCGATCAGGAGCAGCATGATCGCGAAGCCCAGGAGTCCGACGAGTTCGTTGGCCACGTCAGCGCGCCTTGATCAAGGTTCGCAACACGACCGCCAGGTTGGCCAGGATGGCCAAGCCGAACGCCGCGGCGCCGATCACACCGAGGATCGCCACCGGGTAGAGCGGGATCCTCAGCACACCGGTGGTGTAGCCACCGGCGTCGAGGGTTCCCGCGAACACGAACAGCCTCCACGTCATCGTCGCGATCACGAGCAACCCGACCAGTCCCCCGAAGGCGCGGAGCAGCAGTTGCCCTCGCAGGCCCATCCGGACGAACAGCAGGTCCACCGTGATGTGGGCGTCGTCGGTCTCCGTGCGGGCCAGCCCGAGGTAGACCAACACGACCACGGCAAGCTCGGTGAGCTCGACGGTGCCACGCATCGGCCGGCTGAAGAAGGAGCGGCCCACGATGTCTGCCACCGTCCACGTCAGCAAGGCGACCAGCGTGACGCCGGCCAACGCATGGAGGACCTGGTTGATCCGACGGAGCCACGACAGCGGTCGGCCACCGTGCTCCGCCTGGAGTTCGGCGAGCCGCGTGGTGGCGGCCCCGGGGGAAGCCCCCGGGGCCGCGTCCCGGTCGGGATGCTCAGGCATGATGGATGCCCACGCTCACCACCTCCGCTCGCCTGGCGACGATCAGTTGACGCCGGTCAGGTCGAAGAGCATGTCAGCCATGGCCTGACCAGGCACACCTTCGGCTTCGCGCTCCTCGATCCAACCGTCGAACACCGGCTGGACCGCCTCGCGCCAGCGGTCGAACTCCTCGTCGGACAGTTCGATCGTCTCGACGTCGTTCTCCGGCCAGTACTCCGCTTCGACCTCATCGCCCATGGCCTGGTGCTCGGCAGCGACCTGAAGGGCGAGGTCCTTGCCGGTGAGCGACTCGATCGCTTCCTGCTGAGCCGGCGACAGTTGGTCCCACTGGCCTTGGTTCATCGCCAGGACGAACGCGCCGGTGTAGCAGTTGCAGGCGGTCCGGTAGGAGGTCGTCGCACCGAGGTCGAACACGCGCGTTGCCGAGTTCGCCAGGAAGTACCCGTCGATGACCCCGCGCTCCACCGAGTCGTAGATCTCGGGGGCAGGCATCCCGACGGTGGAAGCGCCCATGGCCTCCAGCGCATCGCCCTGCAGCGGGGCGGGGCTGCGGATCGTCAACCCAGCGACGTCCTCGAGGGACTCGACGGGCTGATCCCGCGTGAAGAAGTCGCCCGTGTCCATCGCCCAGATCGCCAGCACGTGGGTGTCGCCGTACTCCTCCTGGAACTCGGGGAAGGTCTCCCACAGCTCCCATGCGACCTCGGTGCCCTCGACCGCATCGCCGAACGCGAAGGGCGCTTCGATGATCTGGGTGATGGGGAAACGGCCCGGGGTGTAGCCGGGCATCGTCCAGCCGATGTCCTGCGCGCCGGCGACCGTGTTCTCGTAGACCTGAGGACCGGGGGCGAGCGCGCCACCGGCGTGGATCTCGATGTCCACGGTGCCGTCGGTGGCTTCACGCACCTGCTCCACCCACGGCTCCCAGACGTTGACCTGGATCGGATCCGTTGGCGGGAAGGGGTGACCGAAGGTCAGGGTGACGGGGTCACCGAAGTCCTGCGGTTGGTCGGTCTCCTCTGCAGGGGCCTCGGCGTCCTCGGGCTCCTCCGCTGCCGCGGCCTCCTCCGCCGGAGCCTCCTCTGCCGGAGCCTCAGCGGCCGGTGCCTCGTCCTCGGCACCGTCGCCACAGGCGAGCGCGACCAGAGCGAGCACCGAGACCGCTGCGGTCATCCGTCCTGCTCGTCGAAACTG
Source organism: Nitriliruptoraceae bacterium (assembly GCA_007120565.1). Classification (GTDB taxonomy): domain Bacteria; phylum Actinomycetota; class Nitriliruptoria; order Nitriliruptorales; family Nitriliruptoraceae; genus CSSed11-175R1. The sequence goes on from SKNK01000341.1 coordinate 2,555, forward strand.
GTTGAACCTTGTCATGCGCTTCTCCCTCTCCCGGTCCGTGTGGTCGCCATGGGCGACCTTCGATCCCGCGACCCGTGCGGCCGCGACGCTATTAGATGCACTATCACGCCCATGTGTCAAATCTTTGTCATGCAATCGTCCATGGGGTCAACGCTTCCCCGGCGTCTGCGCTCACGCATCATCGGAGTCCGACGTCGGGGGGTCCTGCCCCTGCTCCCCCAGCAACTCGGTCAGAGGGCGGATGTCGGTGGTGTCGCCCTCAGGGCCGTACGGGGTCTCGAGCAACCGTGAGAAGGTCTCGGGCGGCTGCCACGTGAGCGACTCGAGCTCGAGCGGGTCGAGGTGGGTCGTGAACCCGAGCTTGGGGGAGTGGATCTCCAACCGTTCACCGTTGCGGGTGTGAACCTTGCGGACCTGGATGGTGGTGAACTCGTTGGTGATGGTCACCGGCACATCGGCCGTGGGCACCCCCGGGATCAACGAGCCCCGGCCGGCGTCGGAAGGTGGGCCTGTTCCTGCGGCACTCATCAGAAGAAGAAGGTGATGTTGAGGGTCGGGATGGTGGTGGCATCGAGGACCACCAGCCGTCGAGCCAAGCGGTAGCCACCATCCGTCTCGCGGATCAGGTCATGGCGCTCCGCAGACAGCAGCTCGTACTCGGGGCGATCCCATCGACCGTGGTACAGCAGCAGGTTGGATCGCACGGCGAGCTCACCGTCGTGATCGGTGTGCCTGACCCGGATGTTGCTGAGGTGATGACGGATCCGCGAGGGTGGCTCTTCCGCCCAGGCGAACCCGGTCGCGATCCGGTCGACGCGCATCTGTAGGGACGTGCGGTCCTCATCGAGGTGGAAGGCGTTGGTCTGGACGCCGGTCACCCGGACGGAGTCGGTGACCTCCTTGTGGATGCGGATCGGCACCTGGTAGAGGATGTCGTCGGTCAGCAGGTCAAGCCAGTCATCGTGCCGTCCATCGTCGAGCAGTTCGGCTTCGTGGTACAGCCAGGCGGCGATACGGGCGGTGACCTCGGGGTCCGCTGGCCCGGCCGGAGCCACGAGGGGTGGGTCCGCGGGGGGCAGGAAGGATCCGGTCCTGGCGCTCATCGCATCACCTCGATCCAACGGTCGTAGAAGCTACGCAGGTTCGCGTCGGTGAAGTTCGCCGGCTGGGCGACCCCTGGCCCGGGCCACTGTTCGTCGACCTCGAGTTCCATGCCCATCTGGTAGTTCACCCGGTGGTTGCGTCCGGAGAACGTGCCCGCGTTGCGGGCGATGTGGGTCCAGATCTCGGCGTCGTCCTGCTCGAAGGTGCCGGAGATCCCGAAGGAACGCAGGTACGACAACGAGCTCAGCCGCTTGAACTCCTCGGACATGTCCTTGTCCACGACGAACCACGAGAAGACCTCGACCTGGCCGGGGCCGATCGGGTTCCACACCCGCCAGGTCATCATCGGGATGGAACCCTCGTAGCGGTGGTCGGGTCGGCGGATCGGGTTGTGGATCGACAGGTTGGGGAACACCGTCGACAACATGATCCGGGTCTCGTACGCGACGTCGAACTGCTCCGCAGACGGCAGCGAGGTCCTCGCCCGATCGATCGCGTCCTGGGGGTAACCCCAGAACGGCGGGAGGTCCGTGCCGGGTGGCGCCCCGATCAGCATGGCACCGTGACCGCGGCCCGGGATATGCACCTGCTCGCCGTACATCGCGTATTTGGGGTCGCGCGGAGCCTGCCCCAACTCGACCATCGACCGGTGGGTCATCAAGGTGTGGTACGAGTCGCCGACGAAGTTCTCGCCAGCGATCTTCCAGTCAACATCGATCCGCCACCGTTGCGGCGCACCGACCACCTCTACCCCGGAGGGACACCGCATGGTGAGGATGTCGAGGTACCAGCGGATGTCGCCGAGCCACTCGGCGAGGCCGACCTGGTCGGGATCGAGGCAGCCGAAGATCATGCCGTTGTAGGTGTCCACCTGAGGTACCTGCACCAAGCCGAGCGATGCCTTGTCCAACGTCTCACCGAAGGCCTGCTTCTCCACCGGCACCCCGGTCAGCGCACCCGTGTTCCGGTAGGTCCAGCCGTGGTAGGGGCACCGGAAGTTCGAGGCGTTGCCCGCCTCGGAACGACACACCTGCATCCCCCGGTGCTGGCACTGGTTGTGGAGCCCTCGCACCTCCCCGTCCTCATCACGGACGATGATGAGCGGATCGTCGACGATGTAGCGAAGGACGTAGTCCCCGCGATCGGGGATCTCGGACTCGTGGGCCAGGTACACCCAGGAACGCCCGAAGATGCGCTCGCGCTCGCGTTCGAAGATGCCCCGATCGTTGAACACGGCTGCCGGCATCTCCCCACCGGGCAACAACCTCGCCGCCTCACCGAGGACCTCGTCGACCTCCCCCCGAACACCTTGACCCACGTTCGAACCTTGCATGGATGCGCTCCTCCCTCAGCGGCCCGGGAGGACGTTTCCGCCAACGTCTCACCCGAGCCTGCACCGTCAGCATATATGACAGTACATCATCCGCGCGAGCATGAATCTGTATCAGATAGTTGTTGGGCGCCGAAGCAACGGTCACCCGTCCCAGGGGATCACCGTCGAGTTGTACAGCTCCTGGAGGATCGCGGTCGCAGGCACCTCCTCCACCATGCGGAAGGTCGTGACCACCACACGCTCATGCTGTTCCACCTCGACGTCGGTGACCAGGTCCGACCAGGGAACCTCCCGATGCAGGACCACGCCTTCGGTGAGTACCTCAGCAACCACCTCCGCGTTCGACTCCGCCAACTCGGGCAGACGGTGGAGGTGGATCAACGCGACGCGGTGACCGTCCTCGGCTTCCAGGAGAGCGACGCCGATGCCTCGGAAGGGCGAAGGAAGCGTGGAGCCACGCATCGAACCGGGTTCTGGGGGACCTTCACCAAGTCGGGGCAGGGGCATGCCGAGCAACTCGTCACCGATCAACGCCGTTGGGGCGTAGGCGGAGAGTTCGTCGAGGGCAGCAGCCAGGTCGGTGAGCGCCGGGTCGTCGAGCGCGCCTGCGCCGTCGGTCGGATCGCCCGGCCATCGCGAGACCATCAGCCGGCCGGGCGCGAGGTCGTACCGGGGCTGCCGACCGAGGGGGCGGCCGACAGCCCGATCCTCCAGCGACTGAGAGAAGGGTCGGGAGAGGGGATCGTGCCACCGGACGCGGACCCGTTCACCTGCTCGAGTTCATCCTGGTCGAGTTCGATACCCAGCATCGCCACCGATGGTGGAACGATGTCGAGCTCGACCGCCCAGGCCACGTCGCGGCGCTCGTAGCCGTTGGCTTCGCGGAAGCCCTCTATCGACAGCGAGTTGGGATCCAAGACCTTCGGGATGAGCGGAACCAGCCCGCGATCCGGTCCTTCGAGGGCCACGGTTCGCAGATCGGGGTCGAGTTCGGCGATCTCGGCAGCCCGATGCGTGTCCCAGACGTTGACCTCGTATCGCTCGCGGGCCGGCGGTGCAGGAAGATCAGCGAAGCGCTCCTCCCAGGACGCAACCTCGTTGGTTTCGGTCACGGTTGGCAGCCCATCACAGGCGGCCAACATCGACATCCCGACGAGCACCGCGACGGTCGTGCGACGCCCCTCATCGATCATCCCCCGATCAGCAGAGCAACGAACACGAAGGGCGGAGAGTATCCGCGCCGTCGACGCCGACCCCCGGCAACGTCAGGAGGGGGCCGGTAGGTCCACCACGAAGGTCGCTCCTCCCCCGGGCGTGTCCTCCAC
>SKNK01000499.1 GCA_007120565.1 Nitriliruptoraceae bacterium
ATCTTCGCGAAGTGCCCCGACCCGACAGGCCCGGCATGCGACCAGCCACCCTCGGCCGGCCGGAGGGCATCCAACACCGGCTGCAGGCGCTCGACCGAGGGGCCGTCACCACCGACCATCAGGCCGTAGCCCGCATCACGACCCCACACCCCGCCGGATACGCCAACGTCAGCGAACCCGATCCCGCGGTCCGCGAACGTCGCCGCGTGCTCCACCGTGGTGCGCCAGTTCGCGTTGCCTCCATCGACGACGAGGTCTCCCGGCTCCAACAGATCGGCGAGCGCCTCCAGGGTCTCCTCCGTCGCACCGCCCGCCGGGACCATCACCCAGACGAGCCGGGGCGCCGCGATGCGCTGGACCAGCTCCGCGAGGTCCGTCACCTCGGTGAGCTGCGGGTCGCGGTCGTAGGCGACCACCTCGACGTCGCGCGCACGCAGGCGGTGGGTCATACCCCCACCCATGCGCCCCAGACCGACCATCCCGAGCGTTGCCACCGTGCCTCCCGACCGCCGTCGTCATCGACGGTGGGACGCTAGCGGCCCGGGGTCCTCCGGGCGCGGCGCCGAACGAGGGCCCCGGCGCAGCTTCACCTCCGGACCGCCCCACCCCCGTAGTGGGGTCGCACAGGTGCACGAACGCACCCCAGCAACCCCACTACCCGACCGGGACCGCCCCACTCCCCGTAGCGGGGTCGCACAGGTGCACGAACGCACCCCAGCAACCCCACTACCCGACCGGGACCGCCCCACCCCCGTAGCGGGGTCGCACAGGCGCACGAACGCACCCCACAGACCACGCGTCACCGACCGACGGCCCACCTCCGGAAGCACGGTCCTCGGAGCGCCCGCGGATGCCTCAGCTCGTATGCTGCGCCCTCAACCGGCAGAGGCGTGGTGGATGAACCGACCTGGAGGGACACCATCGCCGGTGCTCGGGGTCCGCGACGCCGCTCGGCGGGTTGCCACCTCCGTGGTCGCCGAGCACGCCGACACGGTCGACCGCGAGGGTCTCTGGCCACAGCAGGGCATGCAGGCGATCGGGGAGGCCGGTCTGCTGGGGTTGAACGTGTCCACCGAGGCCGGCGGCCAGGGCCAGGGCATGCTGGCCTTGGCGGTGGCCACCGAAGAGCTCGGTCGGGTGTGCGGCTCGACGGGTCTGGTCTTCGGTATGCACTGCGTCGCCGCGAAGGTGATCGATGTACGCGCGACCGAGGAGCAACGCCGACGCTTCCTCCAGCCGATCGTGGCCGGCGAACATGTCACCTCGCTCGCGCTCTCGGAGCCGGGCACCGGCGTGCACTTCTACCTCCCGCGGGCGACGTTCCGCCCGAAGGGTGACGCGTACGTCGTCAACGGGCACAAGGGGTTCGTGACCAGTGGCGGGCACGCCGACTCCTACGTGACCAGTGTGGTCGGCGCACACGCCGACCTCGATCCCGGCACCTTCTCGTGCATGGTCGTCGAGCGCGATGCTCCCGGGGCGACGTGGACCCATCCCTGGGACGGCATGGGGATGCGGGGCAACAGTTCCTGCTCGCTGCTGCTCGAAGACGCCGAGGTACCGCAGGGCAACCTGCTCGGCTCCGAGGGCGACGAGACCTGGTACCTGTTCGAGGTGATCGCGCCCTACTTCATCGTGGCGATGACCGGGACCTACCTGGGGATCGCGCAGGCGGCCCTCGAGACCACGATCGAACACCTGCGGACACGGGTCTACGACCACACCGGCGAGCAGTTGGGCGCGGCGGACACGATCACCCACCGCGTCGGCGAGCTGTGGGCCACCGTTGAGCGCACACGCCAACTCCTGCACCACGCGGCCCGACTCGGCGACGCGAACGATCCCGGAGCACGCTCGGCCCTGTTCGCGAGCAAGGCCGAGGTCGCCGATGCGGCGATCCACGTCGCCAACGAGGCCATGACCCTGGCGGGAGGCAAGGCCTACGGACGCAACGATCGGCTGGCCCGTGCGCTGCGCGACGCGAGAGCCGCCCACGTCATGGCGCCGTCGACCGACCTGCTCAAGATCTGGCTCGGGCGTTCCCTCCTCGACCTCCCGCTGCTGTGACCGACCAGCGCCGCGTCCTGGTCCTCGGAGGCTCCTCCGGCCCCCTCCGCGACCTCGTGGCACCGTACGACGACGTCGAGGTGGTGGCCGATCTGGGCCAGTGCTTGACCGAGCTTCAGGCGGCAGATCGCCCCGTCTCACTGGTGGTGATCGACGCCCGTTGGCCGCAACCGTTCGCGAGCGCCCTGCAGGTTCGTCGCGCCGACGCCGAGGTCCGGTTGGCCTTCGCGGTCCCCGCCGACGAGGTTGACGAGATGCGATCGCGTCTGGCCTTCCTCCCTGATGCTGGCGACGCCGCCGTGGTCGCCGTGGACGACGGGTCACACGAGCTGCCACCCGAACTCGCCGAGTTGATCCGTTCGTCGAAGCAGCGCCACCGGGTACGAGGCGCGCTCGACGCCATCAACCGCAACCTCGCTACGGGAAGCCCGAACCGGACCACGGCAAGCGGCACCGCAGCGGTCTCGGAGCACTACCTCGCCGCCTTGGTGCGTCACGCCGCCGACGCGATCCTCTCGCTGGATCCCGATGGGCGGATCATGACCATCAACGAAGCCGCGCAGCGGATCCTCGGCTTCGACCCGGCGAGCGTCGAAGGTCGTCCTGTCAGCGACCTGCTGGCGGATGAGGATGACGGCTCGTTGCTGCAGCTACTCGACAAGGCCACCGGCGGTCAGCCGCAGGCATCCGACGAACTTCCCCTGCACCTGCCCCACGGCCAGCAACTCCTCCTCAGCGTCACGGTGGCTCCGATCCTCGACGACGTCGGCGCGATCGTCGGGCTGGCGGTGGTCGCCAGGGACATCACCGCGGAGAGGGAGGCCGAACAGCAGCTCCGGTCCCTCCAGAAGGCCGAGAGCCTGGCCACGCTGGCCACCGGGGTCGCCCACGACTTCAACAACCTGCTCGCCAGGGCCCACGGCTGGGCTGAGCTCGCTCGCGACGACCTCGAGGACACCGAACTGGTCGGCTCCGCTCTGGACAACATCGCTGAGGCGACCAACCGTGCTTCCGAACTGGCTCGTTCGCTGCTGGCATACGGGGGCCGCGGCCGGTTCGAGACCAAGCCCGTGAGGATCGCACCCCTCATCTCGGACCTCCAGCCGCTGCTGAGTTCGATGATCCCCGTCAAGATCTCCCTCGAGCTCCACCTCGAGGCCGACCCGCAGGTCGAAGGCGATCCGGTACAACTGCGTCAGGTGTTCCTCAACCTCGTCCTGAACGCGGTCGAGGCGATCGACGACCACCCCGGCACCATCGCGATCCGGGTCGACATCGAACCGAGCGAACCCCAACGCACGTCTCCGTCCGCGCCCCACGCGGTCATCGAGGTCGAGGACTCCGGTCCCGGGATCGACCCCGATGTCGAGGAACTCCTGTTCGACCCCTTCTTCACCACCAAGTTCACCGGGCGTGGCTTGGGGCTCGCAGCCAGCCAGGGGATCGTCCACGTACATCGTGGCACCATCACCGTTGACGGTCGGCCCGGCGAAGGCGCACGGTTCCGTGTGCGCCTCCCCATGACCTCTGAGGCCCCATGACCAACCAGACCGCTCCCCACGGCGCCACGATCCTCGTCGCCGAGGACGAGGATGACCTGCGCAAGGTCGTCCGCCTGCTGCTCGGCCGTGCCGGGTTCACCGTGCACGAGGCGAGGACCGGGCGGGAAGCCCTGGACCTCGTCCTCGAGCATGGACCGGAGATCGACGCCGTCCTCCTCGACGTGATGATGCCCGAGATGAACGGTCACGAGGCCCTTCCGGTCATGCGCGAGGCGGTGCCCGATCTCCCCGTCGTGTTCTGCAGCGGCTTCGACGAGAACGAGGTAGCCGAGCATCTCTCGAACCCGTCGGCGTACACCGCGTTCCTCGCCAAGCCCTTCGATCGGGTCGTCCTGGTCGAGCAGATGCAGCGAGCTGTCGCCAGCCGAAGCTGACATCTCCCCACCCCGACCCCGCGCGGGCCATTGCGGACCTCAGCCCCCGGACTGGGGTCACACCGGTGCAGCGATGCACCCCAAGGACCCCACTACCCGACCGCCGTCCCGGCGTGCAACGAAGCGGGGTCGCTCAGGTGCACCAGCGCGCCCCACAGGACACGCTTCAGCATTCGGGGACGTTGACGGCCAGTCCGGCGCGCGAGGTCTCCTTGTACGCGTCAGCCATGTCCGCTCCCGTCGAGCGCATGGTGGCGATGGCCTGGTCGAGCGAGACCCGGTGGGTGCCATCGCCGGCGAGCGCCATGCGCGCCGCCGCGATCGCCTTGACCGCGCCGATGCCGTTGCGCTCGATGCAGGGGATCTGCACGAGCCCGGCGATCGGATCGCAGGTCAACCCGAGGTTGTGCTCGAGCCCGATCTCCGCCGCGTTCTCCACCTGGCGAGGCGAACCACCCAGCACCTCAGCGAGACCGGCCGCAGCCATCGCGCTGGCCGAACCCACCTCGCCTTGGCAGCCGACCTCGGCACCGGAGATCGAGGCGTTGCGCTTACAGAGTGCGCCGACGGCGGCTGCGGCTGCGAGGTAGCGCACGACATCCTCGTCTCCCGCTCCCGCCGAGGTCCGCAGGTGGTGGTCGAGCACCGCCGGCACGATCCCCGCCGCGCCGTTGGTCGGGGCGGTGACGACCCGACCTCCGGCGGCGTTCTCCTCGTTGACCGCCATCGCCACGACGGTGACGCGATCGAGGGCGTCGAAGGGATCGACGGAGTGTGGCTTGTCGAGCTTGCGCAGGAGTTCCGGGGCCCGGCGTCGGACCTGCAGCACACCGGGCAGGGTGCCGTCGGTGTGCAAGCCCGCAGCGATGCAGTCCCGCATCGCCTCCCACCGGACCAGCAGGCCCGCGCGCACCTGCTCGAGCGGTTGGAGCGCGGCCTCGTTGCGCAGGACCAGTTCGCTGATCGACACCCCCAACTCGTCGCACCGGTCCAACATCTCTCCGGCGGTCGTGAACGGGTGGGGCACCTCCCGTTCCAGCTCCGCGGCATCCTGTTCGTCCTCGTGCACGACCGCGCCACCACCAACCGAGTACGAGGTCGCGGAGCGGACCACCTCGGCGCGCTCGTCCAGCGCGGTGAACACCATGCCGTTGGGGTGGAAACCCAAGGCAGCAACGTCGAGGTGGAGGTCACGGTCGAGGTCCATGGCGATCGCGTGGCCCCCGGCCAGCGTCAGCGTGCCATCGCGGCGGACGTGTTCGGGGAGTTGGCGCAGCTCGTCCGGATCGAGGCTCGCCGGATCCGCACCACCGAGACCGGCGAGCACCGCTGCGGGCGTGCCGTGTCCCGGACCGGTGGCCGCCAACGAGCCGCGGAGCGTGACCGTGATCCGCCGGACCCTGGTGAGCTCCCCAGCGTCGGCAAGCGCGGTGACGAAGTCGCTGGCGGCGCGCATCGGGCCGACCGTGTGCGAACTGGAGGGGCCGATCCCGACGGCGAACAGGTCGAAGGCGCTGATCATCGGCATGCCCCCGGCAGACCGCAGACGTGCCCGAGTGCGGCTGGTAGGCGGCGTTCGCGGTCACACGGCGACACACGGGGGGTGAGACGGATGAGGGTGGTCACGGGCGAGGCTCCTTGGCGGCCGCCAATGGCGATCCGGTCGAGCCTCCCTACTCTGTGACGGGACCTGAGAGGTTCACCACGCGAGCGTGGTTTGCACCAACGGTGAGACGCATCGGCGTCTGCTCTCCAGAGCGGCCTTGCCCTGACGGTACGGGTGCCTGAGAGGTTCCAGGGAGGAGGTTGCTCCTTCGGCGGCCGACCGGTCAGCTACTGGTCGACGCTCTCCCGTCCGGGCTCGAACGGCCGTATGTGGTTGTCGCGGCGACGCTACGCCCTCGCGAGCGAGCGTGTCAACGGCCTCGCGGTGAGCCGCGCACGGCCCACCTTCTCATGCGCGCGGGACAACGCCTACCCTGGTGGCGATGGTCTGCTCGGCTGGAGAGATGCCGATGGGCAAGGAACCGCCGTCCGACGTCGACCGGCTCGACCCCTTGGAGGTGGCGCCGGACGAGTGGGGCCGGCGCGCAACCTTGCGTGACGGCACGTCGGTGTTGCTGCGGCAGATCCGCCCCGCGGATCGTGACCGGCTCGCCCAGGGTCTACGACGCCTCTCACCGGAGACGCGCTACCTGCGCTTCCATACCGACCTCGAGCAGCTCACCGACCGGCAGCTCGACTACCTCACGCGGGTCGATCACGTCG
>SKNK01000316.1 GCA_007120565.1 Nitriliruptoraceae bacterium
ACCCCCGCGCCACCGGCCACCCCGGCATCCCCAGCAGCAGCGTCGACCTCGTCGGAGGTGGCCGCATGATCGAACTCGACCAGGTCGGGGTCACCTACCACGGCACGTCCACCCCGGCGCTGCACGGGGTCGACCTCCGCATCGACGAGGGCGAGCTGTGCCTGGTCGTCGGCCGCACCGGCTCGGGCAAGTCCACCCTGCTCCGCACCCTCAACGGGCTCGTCCCCCACTTCACCGGCGGGACCCTGCACGGCCGGGTCACCATCGACGGGCGCGACACCGCGACCCACCCCCCACGCGAACTCGCCGACCTGGTCGGCATGGTCGCCCAGGACCCCCGGTCCGGCTTCGTGACCGACCTCGTCGAGGACGAACTGGCCTACGGCATGGAATCCCTCGGCCTCGCCCCCGAGATCATGCGACGCCGCGTGGAGGAGACCCTCGACCTGCTCGGCCTGGCCGACCTACGAGACCGAGCGCTGAGCACGCTCTCGGGCGGGCAACGCCAGCGGGTCGCGCTGGGGTCGGTGCTGACGACCCACCCGAAGGTGCTCGTGCTCGACGAACCGACCTCGGCGCTGGATCCCCCAGCCGCCGAGGAGGTGCTCGCCGCGCTCCAGCGCTTGGTCCACGACCTCGGCATGACGGTGTTGTTGGCCGAGCATCGTCTGGAACGTGTGGTGCAGTACGCCGACCGGTTGGTGCACGTTCCGGGAGGGGCCGCGCCGCTGGAGATCGGTGCTCCGGCACACCTGCTGGCGACCACACCGGTCGCACCGCCGATCGTCGAGCTCGGTCGGCTCGTCGGTTGGGACCCCCTTCCCCTGACGATCCGGGATGCTCGTCGCCAGGCGACCGACCTCCGCGACCGTCTCAGCGCCATGGATCATCCCCTGCCTCCTTCGGTCGATGGCACGGCGATCGAGGATCCGCAGCCCGCAGCCGTGGCCGGCGACACGGTCGCCGTGACGCGCGAACTGACCGTGCGCTACGGAGCGATCCTGGCCGTTCAGGACGTCGACCTCGATCTGCGCGAAGGCGAGGTCGTCGCGCTCATGGGCCGCAACGGCTCGGGCAAGTCAACGCTGCTACGGGCGCTGACCGGTGTGGTTCGGCCGACGTCGGGAGCGGCCGAGCTGGGCGGCATCGCTCCTGCATCCCTGCGCCCGAAGGAGTTGATCCGCAAGGTCGGGTTCGTGCCGCAGGAACCCGCCGACCTGCTGTACGCCGAGACGGTCGACGCCGAGTGTCAGGAAGCCGACAACGACGCCGGAGCCGCGGAAGGCACCTGCCGGGACCTGCTCGATCGCCTCGTCCCCGGGTTGGATCCGACCGCTCATCCCCGCGACCTGTCCGAGGGCCAACGGCTCGGGCTGGTGCTGGCCATCGTGCTCACCTCTGCCCCACCCCTCCTGCTCCTGGACGAGCCGACCCGCGGACTCGACTACGCCGCGAAGGGTCGACTGATCGGCATCCTGCGCGAGCTCGCCGCCGAGGGGCACGCGATCGTGCTCGCCACCCACGACGTCGAACTGGCGGCGGCCGCCGCAACCCGCACCATCGTCCTGGCGGACGGCGAGGTCGTGGTCGATGGACCGACCGAGGAGGTCGTGGTCGGTTCGCCCGCCTTCGCTCCCCAGATCGCCAAGGTGCTCGCGCCACTCCCCTGGCTCACCGTCGAGCAGGTCGCTCGCTCGCTTCAGGCCGTGCCATGATCCGACACCACCGTCCCGAGGTAGGTACCGCCACGCGCGGATCCCACGCGCAGGTCACCGCGCGCACCGCCGGACCGCTCCGCTTCCGTCCGCGCTCGACCATCGCCATGATCGCCGTCACCGCGGTCGGCATCGTCGCCTTCGGTTGGCCCCTGCTCGCCTCGCCCGACAGCCCCATCGCTCATGTCGGCGACGCGCCGCTGCTGTTCGCCCTGATGCTCCCGCTGCTGATGGCCGTGATGCTCGCCGAGCTGTCCGAGGACGGGATCGACGCCAAGACCGTCGCGATGCTGGGCGTCCTGGCGGCGGTCGGGGCGGCCCTCCGACCGCTCGGAACCGGAGTGGCGGGGTTGGAGCCCGTGTTCTTCCTGCTCGTGCTCGCCGGACGGGCCTACGGTCCGGCCTTCGGGTTCGTCCTGGGCGCGACGACCCTGTTCGCCTCCGCGCTGGTCACCGCAGGGGTCGGGCCGTGGCTGCCCTTCCAGATGTTCGGTGCCGCCTGGGTCGGCGCCGGAGCCGGGATGCTCCCGCGCTGCCGAGGATGGCGTGAGCTCACGACCCTCGCGGTGTACGGCGCGATCGCCGGCCTGTTCTACGGGCTCGCCTTGAACCTGTCGTTCTGGCCCTTCACCCTCGGAGGCGAGACCGCCATCTCGTTCGTCGCTGGCGACCCGGTCGTCGACAACCTGCGACGGTTCGTGGTCTTCACGGGAGTCACTTCCCTGGGCTTCGACATCCCCCGGGCACTGCTCACCGCAACGCTGGTGGTCGTCACCGGCACCCCGATCCTGCGCGCACTGCGTCGCGCCGGACGTCGCGCAGCGTTCGAAGCTCCGATCGCCTTCGAGCCTCGTCCGGACGAGCTGCCGTGACGATCGGCTAGCGCCGCAACCCGGGCGGGGGCCGGCCAACGGCGAGGTAGATGATCGAGCCGAGGACCCCGGCCAGCACCACCACCAGGATCCACGTCAGCTGGTTGCCGGCCCGGAAGCAGTTGTCGTGCGGCACCTTGACCACATCGACCAGCGTCCAGATCCACAGCGCGATCGAGCCCACGAAGAGCGCGAACAGGAGGAACATGAACAGCAGGAACAGCGGTCCAACGAAGACGGCTTCCATGATCCCCCGTGGTGATCGGCTCGCCAGGCAGCGTAGTCCAGTGGGGGTCGGGCCTCGGTCTACCGCCGGTAGCCAGGGGCCGGACGACCGACCGCGAGGTAGATGATCGAACCGATCAGCTGGGTGAGAACGATCACCAGCACCCACACCAGTTGGTTGCCGGCACGGAACCGGTCATCGCTCGGCACCTTGACCACATCCACCAGCGTCCAGATCCAGAAGGCTAGGAGGCCCGCGCCGAACACCAGCGCCAGCACCGCGAACAGGGCAACTTCCATCGATCTACCTCCGCGTCGTGACCGAGGCGATACCCCGAGGGTGCCAAGCTACTCCGCAGGCAGCGGTCCGACAGCGGCGAGAGCCTCTACCGCGCCCTCGCCCAGCCGGACGACCCCCTGCTCCATGTCGTCGAACTCCACCGTGACGAGGTGACCGCTCGCCGCCGCCCCCACCCACTCCCGCGCGACCTCGATCGGATGTCCCGGATCGCCGTCCCATCCGACGACGGCGAGCGGAACCGGTAACGAGCCGATCTCGATGCGGTTGGGGGCTTCACCCCCATCCAACGCGGCCAGGGCGGCGATCAGACTGGCGGGATCGTGCCCGCTGTAGGCGGCTACCAGGGTCTCCCGCAGCCACCTCGGGATCCCGGACTCGACCTGCAACCGTGCGATCACCCGGCTGACCCCCACGTGCTGGACCTCGGCCGCGGTGGCGGCGTGGGGACCTTCCCCCGGAGTGGCCTTGCCGGTCCACGCCGGCAGACATGCCAGCACGGCGTGACACGACAGCCCTTCTCGCGTGACGGCGCGGACCGCTGCGTGGGCCCCCAACGACACCCCGCCGACGACCATGACCTCACCACGGATGCTGGCCGCCACCGCCGCGAGGTCGGCAGCATGCTCGTCGATGTGGTGATCGTCGCTCGAGCGAGCCAACGCCGACCGGCCGTGACCCCGCAGGTCGTAGGTGACCAGGCGTAGGCCCGACGCGTGGAGCGGGCGGGCGAACGCCGACGCGATGAAGGCCGCAGACGAGCCCGCCCCGTGGGCGATCAGAGCCACCGGTCCAACGTCGCGCGACGACCGACCAGGAACCGATGGCTCGGCGACCGCCAGTTCGATGCCGGACCGCTTCACCCGCCACTCGCGTCGCGGAGGCTCGTGGACCCTTTTCACCGGACGCGGTCCAGCAGATCCTCGAGCTGGGACTCGGTAACCAGGCCGCTGTGATGCGCGACGAGGCCGCCATCGGCATCGAAGATCAACGTCGTCGGCATGCCCCGCGCCTCGACCGCCGCGGCGACGTCCCCGCTGATGTCGAAGATCGTCGGGAAGGTCACGTCCATCTCCTCGAGGAACACCTCAGCGTCCTCACGACGGTCGAGGTGGTCGATCCCGAGGAAGGCGATGTCCGGGTTCGCCTCGTACGCCTCCAGCAGGACCGGCAACTCCTCCTTGCAGGGGCCACACCAGCTCGCGAGGATGTTCACCAGGACGGGACGGCCATCAGCGTTCTCGCGCCGGATCCACGCCGCGGTCTCCTCCCAACCACCGTCCTCGAGGTAGGCATCCCGAGGCGGGACGTTCTCCTGCTCCTCGACCTGATCGACGTTGAGCGTGTCCGAGCCGCAGGCGGCGAGCAGGAGTGCGAGGACCATCGTCGTCACAGCGGGCACGCGCAACGACGTCCGTGCCGGAGCGCCGCGGCCGGTGGGTGAAGAGACAAGCCGGCCGCGATCCGGCCCGACCGACTGCCGGAGTCGACGGAACACCGACGCCTCGGTCATCCGCGTGACGGGATGCCCGCGAGCACGTCCGCCGAGGCCATGAGGAACTCCTCGGTCTCGCCCGGTGTGCCGATCGAGATCCGCAGCTGCTCGTCCATGGCGTAGGGCGGCAGCGTGCGGACGCCGATGCCCGCTTGGCTGTAGGCCTGTTCGATGGGCGCCGCCGCCGTGCCACATTCGATCGTGATGAAGTTGCCCAGGCTGTCGGTGAAGGGAACGCCGAGCTGCCGCAGCCCACTCGCCATGTGCTCCCGCCCCGCAAGGGTGCCGTCGATCGTGTGCTGCAGATGTTCGGTGTCGGCGAGGCTGGCGATGGCTGCAGCCTGCGAGGCAACCGTGACGTTGAACCGCGGCCGGTACGCATCCAGGGGACCGACGATGTCGGCCGGACCAACGATGTAGCCGATGCGCATCCCCGCCAGCGCATAGGCCTTGGAGAAGGTACGCAGGGACAGCAGGCGCGGATGCTCGACATCCAACTCTCGGACGGTCGCGTAGCCCTTCTGTCCCGTTGCGAAGTGGTGGTAGGCCTCGTCGACCACGACCGTGACGTGCTCAGGCACCGCAGAGATCAACGCGGTCAACTCGTCCGCGGTGAGGTGGACGCCCGTCGGGTTCCCCGGGTTGTCGATCAGGATCAGGCGCGTGGCGTCGGTGACCTTCGCGAGCAGGGCATCGACGTCCCGGCCGTACCCGCTGCGGTCAGCGGTCGCCGGGCCGCCGTCCTCTACCTCGACGTAGCTGGCTCCGGCGTTCTTCGCGCCCAGGCGGTAGACGATGAAGCTGTGCGCGAAGGTCAGCACCTCGTCGCCTGGGCCACACAGGTGCGGGACCAGGTCCATCAGTAGCGCGGCCGAGCCGTTGGCGACGGCCACCTCCTCGAACGCGCATCCCTCGTGATCGGCCAAGGCGTTGCGCAACTCGACCGACTGATCGTCGGGGTAGCGGTGCGCCTCGGCGAGGGCGGCCTGCATGGCCTCGAGCGCTGCGGGGGACGGCCCGAAGGGCGACTCGTTGGACGAGAGCCGGACCCGGGCTCCCACCGGTGGCCCTACGGCCTGCGATGCGATCGTCTTGCTCATCCCAGTCTCCCTTCGAACTGCGCCAGTGTCCCAGGTACGAGCGCGCGATGACGGTCGGGTGCACCGGGCGCCTACAGGTACAGCCCGGTGGCTCCGTCCCGTCGACTCGACGCCACCGCGTGGACGTCGCGCTCCCGGACGATGAGGTAGGCGTCCCCCTGCACATCCACCTCGATCGCATCCTCCGGGAGGTAGAGCACGTCGTCGGCGACCCCCAGTTGGCGGACATGCGGACCGATGGCGATCGCCTCGCCCCAGATGCCCTTGCGGTCGACCGACCGTGCGGTCGCCGGGATCAGGATCCCGCCCTTGCTCTTGCGCTCGGCGTCATCAGGCGGCGCGACAAGCACACGGTCGCCCAACACGACGATGCTGCGACGGACCTCCTCGAGCCGCGCGGCATCACGGGCCGGCGACGGCTCTGACGCCTCGGAGGTGGCGTCGCCATCGGACGCGGACGAAGCATCTTCGGACACGTCGGTGTCCTCGGGTACGGGGGCAGGTTCGGGAGCGCTCATGGGTGAAGAGCCTACCGGT
>SKNK01000343.1 GCA_007120565.1 Nitriliruptoraceae bacterium
ACCCATCGAGGGTCGCGGTCGACGGCAGGTACGGCACGAACCACCGGGCGAGCAGAGCGGCGGCGACCATCACGAGGTTGATCATCGCGAAGCGGCCAACCCCGGCACCGACGCTCTCGGCGCTGTAGATGAACACCCAGGCGACCAGGCTCGTCCCAAGCACCGTGCCGACCGACAGGCGCACCGGCGAGACGCCGGAGCGCAGCGCGGCGCGGTACTCGGCGTCGTGGTCGCGGCCATCGTCCTCGGTCGGGTCCAAGGTGTCGGTCGTGCGGCCACCGACCCCGGAGGCGGAGGCCTCGTCGGTGCTGGCTTCCAGGTCGTCGACGTGCGCCGCCCCGACCGTCGATCCCTGCATGTCACTCTCGCGGCCCCGTGCCACCGCTCGTTCACCGGTGTCTCGCAGCAGGTAGAGCCCGTTGAAGACGAAACCGGCCGCGAAGATGCCCATCGCACCGACCAGCAGCGAGACGTGGAAGTACCGCCACCAGGTGTCCAGGATCGGCATCAGCGGACCCGGCTCGGAGTACATCAACAGGGCTGACGCCAGGATCAAGGCGCCACCGAGCATGACGAACCCGTTGAGTTCGGTGCGCTTGCGGATGAAGGTCAGGTAGGACCAGCCGACGACGACGCCGACCAGGGCCATCAGGGAGGACACCTCGAACATGTTGCCGAGGGGGAACCGTGACTGTGCGAGCCCCCGCACGATCTCATGCGCCACGTGGGTACCGATCCCCGCGACGGCCAGTACCCCACCGATCCGCTGCGCGATACGGCCCCGCGCCTGCTCCTCGCGCCGGCCGACCGTCGTGGTCAGGGCGTACAGGTAGACGAAGGCTGCGGCGAGGTAGAGCACCAGGGTCACCGGCGAGTACAGCACCCTGGAGAGGTCAGCGAGCTGATCGGGAGTCATCGGCGTACCACCTCGGACGTGGTGTCGGGGAGATCGGTTCTGGGGAGATCGGGGTCCGGGACCGACGGTGGCGGCGCCGCGGACGGAGGCGTGGCATCGGTCGCCTCTGCCAACGCCTCGACGAGATCGGCGTGCTCCTCCTCGAAGCGCTCCGGACGTTGGAACGCCCGCCCGGATACCCGCACCAAGGTACGCGTCCCGTCCTCCGAAGGGGTAGCCACGACCCACAGGCGCCGGCGATAGGCGTACAGGGCGGGGAAGAGCCCGGCGACCAGCAACGCCGAACCGAACAGGAGCCACGGGATCTGCGGGCGGGTACTGACCTGGAACCCGACCCATCGGCGCAGCTCCGGGAAGCTGATCGTCACGTCCTCGATCTGGCCGGTGTCGCCGAGCCGCATCAACCGTCCACCCTCGAGCTCGAGCTGGCTCGTGTCCAACTCCACGATGCTCTGCTGGGTGGCACCGAGCTGCAGATCACCGCGGTGCTGGCTGACGATCAGCAACGGTTCATCGTCCCAGGGCGCTCCGGTTGGGATCGGTTCGCCGCCCTCGTTGTCCGGGGCGTAGGGGTACAGGATGAGGTCGAGCCCGACGTCGGGGTCCGCGGCCGGTGCCTTGGCCGCGCCACGGAACCCGGCGACGTCCATCGCGATCAGTGTCAGGAAGTCGTCGTGGACGACCTCGCCGTCGACCTCGATCACCACACGGGCCGCGTAGCCCCAGTCGAGCTGGTGGATCTTGAACCCATCGATGGTGTGGGGCGCGTTGCCCTCGATCACGGCCTGCTCCATCTCGCCCTGCCCATCGGTCAGCGTCACCGCCGACCGGAAGGTCGTGGGTTGGCCGGCCCCGGGCGCCCCTGGGTCCCGTACCCAGTCGACCTCGAACGCATCGAGCTGCATCTGCCACCCGGTGTGCTGCTCCGGACCGAACCAGCGCCCCGGCTGGTAGTTCCAGTACGCCACCTCGGTGTCGGTGAACCCCCGCTCGCCCTCGACGACACCAACCTGGCCCTCGAAGGTCAACAGCTGGCCGAAGACGATGGCCGCGAGCAGCACGTAGAAGCTCAGGTGGAAGAGCAAGCTGCCGCCTTCACGCGACCACAGCCCCTTCTCGGCGGCGACCTGTGGACCGGGCGAACCCGGCGTGTCCTCCCCCTCGTGGGTCCGTGTCCGCCAGTTGTTCTGCTCCAGCAGTTCGGCAGCTGCCGCGCGCACCTCCCCGGCTGAGCGGCCGGTCTCGAACCGTTCGACGCGGTCGTGTGCGCCCACCCTCCGGATCAGCGGCGGCTGGCTGTGGCGAACCAACCGGACCCAGGCCCGGATGCGCGGGATCAGACACGCCGTCAAGCTGAGGAACAACAGCATCAACAGCGCGAGGAACAGCGCCGACCCGTAGACGTCGTAGGCGCCGATCGCATCCAGGACGCGAGAGACCGCGACCCCGGGGCCTTCCTCCCCTGCCCGCCAGGCTTCGACGGTGCTGCGGACGTTGGGCTCCTGGGGCACCGCCGTGGCGATCGCCGTCTGGATCGCGAGGATGCCGAGCAGGATCAACGCGGTCTTCATGCGGATCAGCCAGCGCCACCCCATCTTGACCGACTCCACCACGAAGCCCAACGGACCCTCGGGCGGCCGGCGACGCGAAGATCGGCGGACCGCAGGGTTCGCTTCCGGAGGCGGGGTGGATTCGCGGCGGTTCACGGCGAGAACGGTACCGGCCGTGCGTGGCGACCCGAACGGCGACCGCAACGCTGTGGCAGCACGGACGGCGGCATCACGCGAGCCACTCCCCTCGGCACGGACAAGGCTGGTCCCATCAGATCGGTGGGGAGAAGCCGTCGATCAGCGGACGGAGCAGGAAGATGAACCGGTCCCACAGCCCGGTGATCAGGGCCAGGCCGACGGTCACCAGCATCCCCCCACCGATCTGCTGCAGCGTCCGGGCGTTGCGCTTCAGCACGTCCAACGCACCGGAGAGACGACGGAACATCAGGCCGAACAGGACGAAGGGCAGCCCGAGCCCAAGGGCGTAGACGAAGCCGAGGAAGGCCCCTCGGATCGACACGCCGTCGGTGACCCCGGCGGACATGGTCAGGATCGCCCCAGCCGCCGGACCCAGGCACGGCGTCCAGCCCACCCCGAACACGAAGCCAAGCACCGGAGCCCCACCCAGGCTGCCGGTCGGGGCGCGGTCGCTCACGCGGACCTCACGGGTGAGCCGGCCGAGGATCATCAGGACGCCGAGGAAGACCACGAGCGAACCCATGACGATCCGAGCTCCGGTGGACCGGAACAGGAAGTTCACCAGCCCGGCGGCGAATCCCAGCATGACGAAGGGGACCGCGAAACCGAACACGAACAGCACCGAGCCCAGCAGGACCCTTCCTCGGGCCCGGGCACCCGCGTGGGCAAGGTCCTCGCCGGACAGCCCCGTCATGTAGGACAGGTAGCCGGGCACAAGCGGGATGACACAGGGCGAGGCGAAGCCCACCAGGCCCGCGGCGAAGGCGATGCCGGCCGCCACGAGCACGTTGGCGTCCATGATCATCGAGAAGACGCTGTCAGCCATCCGCGGGATCCTCGGGGGCCACGCCGACGGCAGCGTCCACGGACTCGGTAGCGAGGTGATCCGCGAGCCCGATGATCTCGCTGGTGCTGACCAAGCCGAAGACCCGCGCGCCGACCCGGCCTTCAGGGTCGATGAAGATCGTCGACGGGATCGTGCGGGGCCCGATGCCGCGGAAGTTGGAGGCGTAGACGTTCTCGGGGTCGTAGGCGGAGGCGTAGGGGACGTCGAACTCACGCAGATGGGCGCGCGCGTTGGCCTCCGAGTCGCCGATGTTCACCCCGAAGAACGCCACCTCGTCGTCGGGAAGGCTCTCGTAGGCCTCGTTGAGGTCGGGCTGCTCCACGCGGCAGGGACCGCACCAGGAGGCCCAGAAGTTCACGACGACGACCTTGCCTTGCAGGTCAGCGAGGGACATCTCCGGACCGAGGCCGTCGACGTCGATGACGGGCAGGTCGTCGACCGGGGCGGCACTGCGGTCCTCGACCGGGATCGGGCAGATCCCCTCGCGGACCCCGGCGATGCGATCGCAGTCCGCTGCGGACGAACCCCCGGAGCAGGCGGCCAGTACCAGGAGGCCGCCAGCCAGCAGCGTGGTACGGAGCACCGACACGGGGACCTCGAGGTGGCAGGGACCGCAGACGAACGCGGGTGGGGCGATGGTGCCGAGGAGACGACGTCGATGCCAACCCGACGCGCGAACCCTCGCGGTCCGGTCGTGGCGCGGGCCCACCACCGGCCGCGACGTCCGTCGGGCTCGCTACCGCTCCGCTCGTGTGTAGGCCCGGCTACTGCGCGATCGGAACCGCCAAGCGCTCCGGTTCATCGACCTCGTCGGAAGCCAGTCGCTTCTCGCGCAGTTCCATCCGGTCGAGCCAGGCGAGGCTGATCAGGAACAGCACCAACGAGATGACGGTCCACAGCGCTGAGGGGATCCACTCCGCACCAGGATCGTAGAACGCGAACCAGTTGACGGGCTCGCCGACCGGGATCGGGTCGAGGGGGATGTTGTCGCCATCCACGTAGTTGGCGTACGCCTGGAACTCCGCGGTCGCGAGCTTCACACCGGTGTCGGGATCGTCGTACAGCTTGACGTCCGAGACCGACGCCGCGGTGAAGAAGGTCGGGGCCTGCCCCTCAGCTTCTTCGGGCATGTTCTCGGCGGCTTCCTCGGTGAGTGCCGCTCGCCGCTCGGCGCCGATCTGCGCGACCCCGTTGTCGTCGATCGGCAGGAACTGCTCCTGCATCAGCGACTCCGCCTCGCCGGAGAGCGACATCAGGCTCGTCCACTCGAGGTCCGGACGTTCCTCGCCGTCCTGGGGGGGCAGGCCGAGGTACTCGTGGGGTTCGGCGAACTGGTCGACGTCAGCGATGCCGGTGAAGAACTCCGCCCGCTCCGAGCCCTGCTCGAACCCGTACCACCGGTCGACGTAGTGGTCGCCGGACTGTCCAGGCAGGTGGTTGATGCCCAGGCCAGGGGGGATCCCCGGTGCGCCGAACCACCAGAAGATGCCGAGGAGCGCGGCGAAGCCACCCCAGGCCACACCGGTGATCGCCAAGGCCTTCTTCGCCCCGTAGTTCGACCACAGCAGCAGGTAGACCGACCCGACGAAGAACACGATGCCGAGCGGCACGGCGAGGATCGACGCCGGATGGTCCGGCGGGATCGCCGCCTCGACCGCGAGGATCAGGTTGCTCATCACGACTCCTCGCCCTCTTCATCATCGTCGTCGGCCCGGACCGGATCGCCACCGATCTGACCGAAGTTCGGACCCCCGGTGACCTGGAACGACTCGATGTGATCGACGATCTGTTCCATCGCTTCGGGCGTCAGGGTGTCGTCGAACGGGGGCATCGGCGCCTTGCCCGGCACCTGCCTCCCGTTGATCATCGCGTGGATGATGACGTCACGCGCCGTGTCGCCGCTGCCCTCTTCCTCGGGGTTCCAGCCGTACCGTTCGAACACGTTCTGCAACTGCGGACCGACGTACCCCTGCCCGTCGGGGCCATGGCAGGTGGCGCAGTGGTTGCCGAAAAGGTCCTCCCCGGACTGCCCGACGAACGCTTCGGCATCCGGCTCCGGCACCTCGCCGGTCTGCACCGACAGGATGTAGGTGATCATCGCGCTCAGTTGCTGGTCGGAGTAGGTCCCGCCCTCGGCGACGCTGAAGGCTTGCATCGGCGTGCCGGGCCGGCCGTAGACCAGCGTGAGCCGGATGAACTCCCGGACGTCCTCGACCACCTCGGAGTCCTCGTACCGCGCAACGATGTTGTCCAACGCGGGGGCAGGCCATGCGGCATCGATGTCGGGGTCGGGGTGCGGAGCCGATCCTCCCTCGAGGTTGGTGCCGTGGCACGACGCGCACGCGTTCTGGTACTCGACCCGGCCGTCGGCGACGTCCTGTTCGTAGTGCGCCTGGACCTGGTTCTCGATCCGCGTCGGCTCGATCAGCCAGTACAGCGGGATGAACAGGGCGCAGAACGTGGCCAGGGCGACGCCCCAGGCCATCGCCCGTTCCATCCCGGAGGTCTCCAACTCCTCATCGGAGTGGTACGGGCGCATGGCCAGCGGGATATCCGCGTAGCGCTTGGGTCCCTTGCGCTTGCCCGGACCGACGATGAAGGACGCCAGCGCGAACCCAGCCAGGGCCACGACCAGGATGATCACGGGAACGGTTCCACCGCTACCGCCA
>SKNK01000336.1 GCA_007120565.1 Nitriliruptoraceae bacterium
CTATGTGGTATAGTCCAATAGCGTCACTCCGTGACGAATCTGCAAGAGTTGAAAAGAAATCAGTTAATGAAAGGTACACGCTTTCTCCTCCATCTGCTTGCGCACCAGCGCGCCGTTCGGCAGGAAGATGGACAAGCCGGGCCCGAGCTCCTCGGGCATGTAGGTCAGCTCGAGTTCGCGACCGAGCCGGCGGTGATCACGTTTCTTGGCCTCCTCGAGCATCTCGAGGTGGGCGGTGAGCAGCTTCTTCGACTCCCAGGCGGTGCCGTAGATGCGTTGCAGCATCGGCTGGTCCTCACGTCCGCGCCAGTATGCCCCCGCGCTGCGGAGCAGCTTGTAGGCCGGGATCCGGTCGGTCGAGGGGATGTGCGGTCCACGGCAGAGGTCGGACCATGCCACGTCCCCGTCGGGGCGGACGTTGCGGTAGACGGTGAAGGTCGGCGCTGCATCCGGGTCGGCGTCGGGGTCGTCCTCGGCGACGTCGACCTCGCTGACCAGCTTGCCTTCATCGACCAGCTGGATGATCTCCCGCTTGTAGGGCTGGTCCGCGAACTCCTCGAGCGCGTCGTCGCGGGCGACCTCCTCACGGACGTAGGCCTGGCGCTCCTTGGCGAGCTCGCGCATCCGCGCCTCGATCGCCTCGAGGTCGTCGGCGGTGAAGGGACGTTCCACCTCGAAGTCGTAGTAGAAGCCGTCCTCGATGGGCGGGCCGATCGCCCACTTGGCTCCTGGGAACAGGTCGGTGACCGCCTGGGCCATCAGGTGGGCGGTGGAGTGGCGCAGGATCGCGCGCCCCTCCTCGGTGTCGGCGTAGAGGGGCTCGACCAGTGCGCCGTCAGGCACAGGACGGTCGAGGTCCCAGGCGGTGCCGTCGACCTTCGCGGCGACGATCTGGCCGCGCACGGCCTCGAGGGCCTTCAGCGCTTCGATGGCGGTGGCGCCGTCGTCGAGTTGGACGCTCTGGTCGCCGTGGCGCACGGAGATGGTTGCACTCACTGTGGATCCGCTCCTGCTCGCAGCCCTGCTGCGAGGTCGTGTCGTTGCGGCCGAGGCTACTGGCCGCGGTCAGGTCGAACCGCCGGGCAGCGGGGTTTCAGACCCCGGAAGGCCACCCGGCGCGGAGCGTTCGCGTGCACGTCCGAGCCGTCGCCGCGGAGGATGCGGTCGAGATCGGGGTGACGTGCGGGGTGGTGACCATGGTGAGACCCTGCCAGATGGACCCGAGGGAGGCAAGCCACACCCCACGGTCCTCCTACCCTGCTCGGCGACCGCACGCAACGCTGTTGGCCCGCCCCCCATCCACCGTCGAGGTTGCCTCCGACCATGGTCGATCGACGAGCACACCGAGGGTTCCCCGAACGCTGGTCGCTGCCACCGGCCCCGCGTGAGGAGCCGGCAGCGACACGATGGTCGGCGATGACCTTCGACCACCGTCGCAAGCTCGCCCGCGTCCGCGCTGACACGGTCGACGACCTCGACCCCCAAGACGTCGAGGTGGTCGCGGCACTGCAGCGTGCCCGCCTGGCGACACGGTGGCGGCTGCTGGCGGCGGCGCCGGTGTTCGGGTGGCTCGTGGTGATGACGCTGTGGGGGTTCGGCCGCAGCAGCTATCCGGAGTCGGAGGGCACCTGGTTGTTGGCCGGGCTGGTGTTGGGAGCGTTGGGATGGTTCGTCGCTGCACTGGCAGCCGCCGCTCGGTTGCGTCGCGCACGGTCCACGTTGCAGGCGGCCGCCGCAACCGGCGACGACGCTACGGCGGATGACGAACCCGATGGCACACCAGATCAGGGCACGTGAGCCCGCAGGACCCGGATCGCCGCCGAGGTCGGGAGTTCCCCGGACAACGCCGCGATAGCGCGAGCCCTCAGCTCACCACGCGCCACGTCATCGAGCCCCGCGACGAAGCCGATCGTGTGCGGCATGTTGAGCCGCCAGTCGACCGCCAACTCCGGGCGGTCCAACCCCGCCTCGACCTCGATGGCGACCACCTCGACGTCGCCGTAGCCGGCGTCCCAGGCCGCCTGCGCGAACGCCGCGTCGTCACCGGTGAGTTGGGCGATGTGCTGCTTGAAGGTGCGGTACCACCTCGGTCGCTGGTAGCCGGACCGCTCGAGTTCACGTTCCACGATGGCTTTGGCCGGATGGTTCCCATCGCTCGGGAAGGTGCTCGCCAGGACCAGCCCGCCGGATCGCGTGACGCGGCGACACTCGGCGAGTCCCGCGACGGGATCCGGCAGATGGTTGAGGCAGAAGGCGGCGACGACCGCATCGAACGTGCCTGCGCCGAAGGGCAGCCCCTGCGCGTCCCCGACGGTCGCGGGCGGCCGTTCCTCCCGGCGGTGACGCAGCATGGCATGGGCGAGGTCGACCGCGATCGGCTGAGCACCGGCATCCGTCAGGACCTCGGACGCCACTCCCGTTCCCGCGCCGAGGTCGAGGACGTTCTGGCCGTCCAACGAGGTCGGCGCCGCGGCGACCAGGGCTTCGGCGAACCTGCGGTAGATGGTCGTCGGTCCCGAGGCCCAGGCGTCGGCCGACCCCTCGTACGCCCCCTTGATCTCGGTGACGAGTTCGGCATCCCTCGCAGGCCGGGTCACCGCGCCAGCTCCCTGGCTCCTTCGACAGCACGGGCCTCCCACCACGCGAGCTCCTGCGTGGCCTCCTCGCCGTCTCCCAGTGCCTTCTCCCAGCCGAACATCAGCAGGAGGCTGAGCAGGCACAACGCGGACTGACGCTCCCACCAGGGTGTCGTGTCGATGCCGTGCCGCTCGAGGGCCTCACGGTACGTCAGGAGGGTCGCTTCCTTGCTCTGCGGCAGGCGAGACCGGTTGAGGCAGACGTACCAGGCCAGGTCGATGCACGGCGGCGCCACCCCCGGCACCGCCCAGTCGATCAGGATGGTCCGTCCATCGGGATGATGGCCCAGGTTGCCGGCCTTCCAGTCGCCATGGACCAGCGTCTGCGGGGTGGTCGACAGCGCATCGACCAAGGGTGCGGGGTCGTCGAGCAGGGGCAGGACGACGTCGGCCGCTCGCGGCGCACGTTCAGAGAACCGTTCCCACCCCATCGGCACGAGCTGTGTTGGCACGACGTCCGCGCTCCCACGGGCCCGTTCGGTGCTGCCCAGGCGTGGCCCGAAGAACACCAACCGGACGGGTAGCGGGAACAGATCGACCGTGTCGCGACGTCCCCAGAACGCGACGTGGAGCTGAGCCATGTGGTCGAGGAAGGCCAGGTGCTGCCCCAACGGGATGGTGTCGTCACCCTCCGGCAGCAACGCATCGCTGACGTCGTGCATCAGGAGCGCGCCGCCCTGCCCACGTGCCCGGTCGTCCCACGCGGCGCCAACCACCGTGTGATCGAAGCACGCCGGGACCTGGTCCAACACGCCGGTGCGCCACACCGTGATCGGGCGACAGGAGAGGTCCCCTGTCGCCCGCATGGTCCAGTCATCGTCGAGGTTCAGGTGTTTGAGGATGTAGCGCTCGCCACGGATCACCACCCGCTCCATCGTCACCCCCGACTTGCCGTCAGCACTGGCGAAAGGCTCGCGCACCGCTTCCGGCCCCAACAGCTCGGCGACCGAGGCGGCGACGGGACGAGCGTCAGCCGGCGGGTCGTGTCGCAGGTCGATGGACATGGCTCCCTCCCTTGCTCGACGATAGGTCAGTTGGCGTCGACCCGCCCGATGGATCCGAACGGCCATCTGCCGACCGGGCGGATCACGGTCGCAGGAGCGGCGCCTTGGCCGCCATGAGCTCCTGCAGCTGCCGATCCCAGACGCCAGAACAGAAGACGAGCTGCTCCGCGATACGGCCGTCGACGAGCCGCCAGGCATGGAGCTGGCGCACGATGGCCTCGTAGCCGGCGGTGTCGCGTCGCCACTCGAACTGCACGAGCACACCGCGGGCCGTGGGTTCGCTGGTGAACGCCGTGAACCGACCAGGGCGCGGAAGCACGCAGGCGCGCTCCGCGGCCTCCTCGCGCCCTTGGATCTGGAACCGCCAGTTCGGGACGTGGGAGTCCACCAGAGCATCGTCGTGGAACAGCTCCACCAGCTCTTCCGGTGCCCCCGCCGCTGCACCTGAGCGGTACCGCTCGAGCAGTTCACCGACGGAGGACGCCCGGTGCACGGTGTCGGTGACGTTGCGCTTGGTCATGGCCGCGCCTCCAGCACCAGGTTGAACGGGGTCTCGGCGCTTCGGCGAGTGCGGGTGAACCCGGCTTGCGCCAGCACCTCCCGAAGGGCCACTTCGCCCGCCTGAGCGCCGAGCACCGGCCGGTTGCCCTGGGCGACCCCGTTGGGGGTGCAGACCAGCGTCGACGCGGCGTAGAACAGCCGACCAACCGGGGTGAGGTTCTCATCAATCCGGTCGCCAGCGAAGGGCTCGATCAGCATCACCGCACCGCCCTCCGCGAGGGACTCGCGAGCACGGACCAGCGCCCCGACCGGGTCGCCCATGTCGTGCAGCGCGTCGAAGAAGCACACCAGGTCGTAACCCTCGCCGGGCAGCTCCGTTGACAACGCCACCTCGAAGCTCGTGCGATCGGCCACCCCGGCATCGGTTGCCCGGTCGCGCGCCGTCGCCATCGAGGCATCGTGGGCATCGAACCCGTGGAAGATCGAGGCTGGGAACGCCTTGGCCATGACGATCGTCGATACCCCGTGGCCGCACCCGACGTCGGCAACCCGAGCGCCCGCGCGAAGCTTGTCCTCGATGCCATCCAGCGAGGGGATCCACTCGCTGGTGAGGAAGGTCTCGTAGCTGGGTCGGAACAGCTCCTCGGTGCCGGAGAACACCCGTGCGTCGTGCCGATGCCACGCGAAGCCTTCACCGATGGTGAAGTCCGCGGCAACCGGGTCAGCCGCCGCCCACAGTCCGGCCATGCAGTCACTGGCACCGGCGAGGTACGCCGGACTCGATCGATCGGCCAGTACCGCGGCATGCTCGAGCGGGAGTTGGAAGGTGTCGCGGTCGGGGTCGGCGATCACGTAGCCGCTGGCTGCCTGCGCCCCGAGCCACTCTCGCACGTACCGCGGATGGGCACCGACGCGCTCGGCGAGTTCCTCCGTGGTGAGCCACGCGCCATCGCTCATCGCCTCGTAGAGCCCGGCGTGGTGGCCGATGTACACGGTCGCACCAGCCAGGACCGTGGCGATGTCCGTGGCAACCTGGCCCTGGAACGCCTCGACCCTCTCCGTGTCCAACTCCCGTGTGGTCTCCAACTGATCGACGCTCATGCTGTCACCCTCCCGGCGTGGTCTGTTGTCGGCTGCGACCCCGAACGTTCCGGCGGATCGCGAGTGACACCACGCTGATCTCCCTCCCTCGCGT
The DNA here is from genome assembly GCA_007120565.1 of Nitriliruptoraceae bacterium. Taxonomy (GTDB): domain Bacteria; phylum Actinomycetota; class Nitriliruptoria; order Nitriliruptorales; family Nitriliruptoraceae; genus CSSed11-175R1. The sequence goes on from SKNK01000336.1 coordinate 5,337, forward strand.
GACGCATGCACGCCACTTGCGCCGCGCTTGCGGCCCGCGTCACCGTCCTTGTCGACGGACTGCCAGGTGCCTACCGTGGAGTCCTCGCGGGGAGGGTGGATGGACTTCAAGGTCCTCGGGCCGTTGGAGGTCCAACAGGACGGCATGCCCGTAGCCATCGGGAGCCGGATGCAGCGGCGTCTCCTGGCCCTGCTACTCGTTCACGCTGGCTCCTCCGTCCGATCTGAGCTGGCGATCGAGGTCCTCTGGGAGGGCGACCCGCCCCCGAGTGCCTCAGCCGGCCTCCAGACCTACGTGTCTCGGCTGAGGCGTCTTCTCTCCGACGAGACGGCGATCACCTCGGATGCCAACGGCTACCGCCTCCAGGTCGAGGGAGCCGACATCGACGCTCGGCGTTTCGAGCGTCTCGTCGCGACGGCTCGCGAACAGCTACCGAACGACCCAACGACCGCGGTCGCCCGGTTCACCGAGGCGCTCGACCTGTGGCGTGGACCGGCCTACGCCGAGTTCGCCGACGAGGGGTTCGCGCAGGCAGAAGCGGTTCGACTCGAGGAGCTCCGATCCGCTGCGATCGAGGAGACGTTCGCGGCGCGTCTCGCGATCGACGATCCGGGGCTCATCCCGGACCTCGAAGCGTTCACCACCGCCAACCCCCTCCGCGAACGGCCGCACCTGCACCTCATGACCGCCCTCGACCGGGCCGGTCGCCCGAGCGAGGCCCTCGAGGTCTTCCACCGGCTGCGTGAGAAGCTGGCCGACGAGCTCGGTCTCGAACCCTCTGCGGTGTTGCAGCAACGCCAGACCGAGATCCTGCGACGGGGTTCGACCCCCGC
>SKNK01000322.1 GCA_007120565.1 Nitriliruptoraceae bacterium
CCGAGGTGATCGCCGAACGAAGCTCTGGGGTGTCGCGATCTCCAAGCAGATCCACGCCCCGACCGACAGGTACGACCCCACCGAGACGAGGTAGCCGTGGCCACCCCCTTCTACGTCGCCCCCGAACAGATGATGAAGGACCGGGCGGAGTACGCCCGCAAGGGCATCGCCCGTGGTCGCACCCTGATCGCGATGGAGTACGCGGATGGGGTGGTCTTCGTCAGCGAGAACCCCTCGCGTTCGCTCAACAAGACCTCCGAGATCTACGACCGCATCGGGTTCGCTGCCGTAGGTCGCTACAACGAGTTCGAGTCGATGCGGGTCGCCGGGATCCGCCTGGCCGACGTCAAGGGGTACCAGTACGCCCGTGAAGACGTGACGGCCAAGTCGCTGGCCAACGCCTACTCACAGGCGCTCGGTGCGATCTTCATGGGCAGTGAAGCCAAGCCCTACGAGGTCGAACTGTTGATCGCCGAGGTGGATGGCCACGACCCCGACAGCTCACCCCTCGACCGCAACGGGCACGAGCTCTACCACATCCTCTACGACGGCTCGATCGTCAACGAGAGCCGCTTCGTTGCGATCGGCGGGGATACCGAGTCGCTATCGGCGGGTCTCGAGTCACGGTGGGAACCCGACCTGTCCAAGGAGCGCGCGATCAAGGCCTGTGTGAGCGTCCTGGCTGAGGCCGCGGGCCGCGAGATCGCTGCCGACGACCTGGAGGTATCCGGGTTGGATGCGACCCGCGAGCGTCGGCGCTTCTTCCGGCTCCGTGACGAGGCCCTGACTGCCGCCCTCGATGCGTAAGTGACGCTGAGCGCGGTCTCCACCGACCAGGCACCCTGGCTACGACGCGGGATCATCCCGCCCCTGGGGAGGTGAGGCGCCGGTGCGACGCAGGATCTTCGGCATCGAGAACGAGTACGGCGTCACCTGCACGTTCGAGGGCCAACGCCGTCTGAGCCCCGACGAGGTCGCGCGCTACCTGTTCCGTCGGGTGGTGTCCTGGGGCCGCTCCTCGAACGTGTTCCTCGAGAACGGTGCGCGCCTCTACCTCGACGTCGGCTCCCACCCGGAGTACGCCACGCCGGAGTGCGACAGTCCTCGCGAGGTCGTGGTCCACGACAAAGCGGGGGAGCGGATCGTCGAGGAGTTGGTGCTCTCGGCCGAGCGGCGGCTCGCCGAGGAGGGGATCCAAGGGCGCATCAGCCTGTTCAAGAACAACACCGACTCAGCTGGCAACTCCTACGGCTGCCACGAGAACTACCTGGTCGGTCGCGTCGGTGAGTTCCAGCGCCTCGCCGACGCCCTGATCCCCTTCCTGGTCACCCGGCAGATCTTCGCGGGTGCCGGCAAGGTGCTGCAGACCCCCCGCGGGCCGATCTTCTCGTTGGCGCAGCGTGCCGAGCACATCTGGGAGGGCGTGTCATCGGCAACGACGCGGTCCCGCCCGATCATCAACACCCGTGACGAACCCCACGCGGACGCCGAACGGTTCCGTCGACTGCACGTGATCGTCGGTGACTCGAACATGTCGGAGTACACCTCGTGGCTGAAGGTCGCAACGTGCGATCTGATCCTTCGGATGCTCGAGGAGGACAGCGTCATGCGTGACCTGAGCCTCGACAACCCGATCCGGGCGATCCGCGAGATCTCGCACGACATCACCGGTACCCGTCGGGTCCGGCTGGCCTCGGGTCGGGAGATGAGCGCACTGGAGATCCAGCAGCTCTACCTCGAACGCGTGGAGCGGTACCTGCAGCACTCGCCGGAGGTCGACGCCGAGGCCAAGCGGGTAGCTGAGGAGTGGCGTTTCGTGCTGGAGGGGCTCGAGCGGGATCCGTTCACCCTCGGCCGCCAGTTGGACTGGGTGGCCAAGTACCAGTTGATCGATAGCTATCGGACCAAGCACGACCTGCCTCTCGGCCATCCGCGGGTGCAGATGCTCGACCTCGCCTACCACGATGTCGTCCGCGACCGAGGGCTGTACCACATGATGGTCCGGCAGGGACGGGTGCAGACCTTGCTCGACGAAGCCGAGATCGTCGAGGCCACCCGCACGCCACCACCCTCGACGCGGGCGGCCTTGCGGGGTCGGTTCATCACCGCGGCGAAACAGAAGCGTCGGGACTACACCGTCGACTGGGTCCACCTCAAGCTCAACGACCAGGCGCAGCGGACGGTGCTGTGCAAGGATCCCTTCCGCTCGGAAGATGATCGGGTCGATCGGCTGATCGCTTCGATGTGACGCAGTCCGTCCCGGACCGTCCGTGCAGCCCCGGATCGGTCGCGGTGGCGTCTACCCTCCCAACACACCCGCTGGGAGCGCGAGCGGGCGTGACCGACCGATGGCGAGCGAAGGGGACCTGGGGTGGGCGATAAGGCGGAACGCCTGGTCAACCTGACCGTCGCGCTGCTGGAGACCCGGCGCCCCCTCACCTTCGCCGAGATCCGACGCCGTACGGGCTTCTACGCCCAACGCGATCACGAGTCGGGTCGACGGATGTTCGAACGCGACAAGGACGATCTGCGTCGGCTGGGTGTGCCCGTCGTGGTCAGCGACGTGGCGTTCGGTGAGGAACTCGGCTACCGGATCGATCGACGTGACTACGAGCTACCGGACATCGACCTCACCGCTGAGGAGGTGACGGCACTGGCCATCGCCGTGCACCTCACCGGGGGAGAGGGGGTCAAGCTCGCACTGACGAAGCTGCTCGCCCGCGCCCCGGATCCCATGCCCTCCGTCCCACCACCTCCGGTCCGGGTCGAGGTGGCGGCGGATGCCGTGGATGCCGTGGCTGCGGCGGTCGTCACCCGAACCGCCCTCGGCTTCCGCTACCGCGCGGCCGACGGGACCCTCACCGATCGTGAGGTCGACCCCTACGCCGTGGTGCAACGCCGCGGGTCGTGGTACCTGGTGGCTCGCGATCACGGTCGTGATGCCCTCCGCGCCTTCCGGCTGGACCGGATCCAAGGGGCCCCGCGGCCCTTCGGCGAAGCCGCGTCGTTCACGACACCACCCGACCTCGACGTTGCGGCCGCGGTCTCCGGCCCCGAACTCGCCGCGGTGGAGGTCGAGCTAGCGGTCGACGCCTCCGCGCGGTGGGCCGTCGAGTCCCGTGGTGGCACCGACACCGGACACAAGCTCGGCGATCGGGCGGTGCTCCGGGTCCCTGGCATCGACCCTGCTCGCGACCGTGCGTGGCTACTCGGACTGGCCCCAGGTGCGACGGTGGTCGCGCCCAACGAGGTCGTCGAAGAGGTCAACGAGGGTCTGCGCTCGGTCCTTGCGGCCCATGGAGCGGCGGGCGTAGACGGCCGAGAGGTGCCGTCATGAGTGCGACCACCGATGTCGCCCGCATGCTGACGCTGGTCCCGTGGCTGCTCGAACGTCCCGGCGCGACCCTGGATGAGGCCGCGGCGGCGTTCGCGGTCACCCCGGCCGTGATCCGCCGTGACCTCAGCCACCTCGACTTCTGTGGCCTCCCCGGGCTCGGAGGCGGGGATCTCTTCGATGTCTCCTTGGTGGGGGACCGGATCGTCGTCTCGATGGCTGATGAGCTGCGGCGTCCGCTGCGTCCGACCCCACATGAAGCGCTGCGTCTGGTCCTGACCGTCGACGCGGTCGCTGACGCTCTGGGCGGCGACCTTCCGGCCCTGCGTAGCGCGGTCGACAAGGTGCGAGGTGCCCTCGGCATCCCCGAGGATGTGGCGGACGTGCTCGAGGAGGTCACGCCTCGAGCTCTGGAGGAGTTGCGCCGAGCCCTGCGTGACCAGCGTCGGGTACGGATCGGCTACCAAGGCCGCAACGACGAGCGCCCGGTGGATCGGCTCGTCGATCCCTGGGCCCTGCATGTGCAGGACGGCGTGTGGTACCTGCAGGGACACGACCTCGGTGCCGATGGTGGTCGCACCTTCCGGCTGGATCGCATCGCCGAGGTCGAGGTCCTCGAGGACCAACCGAGCGTGGCGCCGCCAGAGCAGCTGCCAGCTCCCCGGTACGCGCCCGGGCCTGGCGACCTCGAGGTCGACCTCGCTCTCCTCCCCAGCGCACGCTGGTTGGAAGCAGCGCTGCAGGTCGATCACGTCGACGAGATGGAGGACGGATCGGCTCGGGTGCGCCTGCGAACCGAGGCGCCGCGGTGGCTGGCACGTCTGGTGCTCATGGCGGGAGGCGGCGCCACGGTCCTTGCGCCGGATGAGCTGGTGGATCAGGTCGTCGAGCTCGCCTCGGAGGCGTTGCGTCCGCAGGCCTAGCCCACGTGTCCGATCGGCCTCGAACAACCGCTATAGGCGCAGGGCCTTCCGGTCGATAGGTAGGGGTGAGAACCGTGCCCCGACCGACCAGACGGAGGTGAGCGACGATGACACGGATCCGCGCGAACTGCCCGGAGTGCGGCGACGTCGAGCTCGCTCCCGACGAGATGATGATCGAGGTCGCCCACGACGAGGACGACATGGTCGGTGACGGCAGCAGCTACCGCTTCGTCTGCCCGGACTGCGACTCCACGGTGCGCAAGCCCGCAGACGAGCGCATCGTGCAACTCCTGATCAGCGGCGGCGTCCCCTTGGAGATGGGGGACGATCAGCTCATGGCGGAACCGGTCGGCGATCCGCACCCGGAGAACCCACCGGGTGGCCCGGCACTCACTCGGGATGATCTCCTCGACCTGCATCTACTGCTCGAGGGGCAGGAGTGGTTCGAACAGCTCGCGGAGCTGTGCTCCTGAGGTAGCAGCTCACCGCGGCGATCGGCCTGGTCGTGGCCGCGGCGTCGGCACGTTCTCGTAGACTGTGAGGGTCGAGCCGACCTCCGCACATCGAGGCCCTGTGTCCCCGACCGTCGTGATCGTCCTGTTGACCGCGCTGCTGACCTTGGCGGCGCTGATCGTCATCCTCTGGACGGTCGTGCGTCGCACCACGGCGGTCGCGGCGGATCTCACCGCGCTCCAGGAGCGGATCGCTCCGGATCTCGAGCGGCTTCGGCGGGATACCGACATCGCGACGCGCGAGCTCGAACAGGTCAGCGCGTCGCTCGAACGGTTGCAGCAGGACCGTGAGTCCCGCCGTCACTAGGGGCTGCTCCCTCCCCGCGTGACCAGAACCGAACGGTAGACTGCCGGGACGGGCCACACGCCCGTCCACGCCGGTTGCGGCGTACCCCGAGCTACGAGGGACCCATGAACCCAGGCGGCCAACAACTGCTGATCATCCTGCTGGTCGTGCTGCTGCTGTTCGGCGCGAAGCGACTGCCGGACCTGGCCCGTTCCATGGGCAGCTCCATCAAGGAGTTCCGGTCGGCGACCAAGGATGCGCTCACGGACGACACCGACGAGGACACCGGCGACCAGGGCTCGGCCACCTCATCGGATGTCGACCGGGAGCACTGATCCATCGCCGTGGACCAGGCGCCCTCCGGTCCCGGCCATCCGGGGGAGATGAGCCTGTTCGCCCATCTGGTCGAACTGCGCCGGCGGCTGACGCGCGCGGTCATCGCACTCGCGATCGGGACCATCGCGGGCTACTTCATCTTCCCGTACCTGCTCGATCTGATCATGGCGCCCTACTGCACGATCGCTGACGACCTACGACCGGATGACACCTGCACCTTGGTCGCTCTGACACCCCTCGAGCCCTTCTCGGTCCGGTTGAAGACGTCGTTCGTCATCGGATTGTTCATCGGTGGCCCGGTGATCTTCTACCAACTGTGGCGCTTCATCACCCCCGGGTTGACGACCAAGGAGCGACGTTACGCGTTGCCGTTCGTCGCGGGCAGCCAGATCATGTTCGCGATCGGCATCGCGTTCGCGTACCTGGCCATCCCGTACGGGCTGCGGACGCTGCTCGGTTTCGGTGGACCTGGGATCGAACCGCTGCTGTCCGCGAGCGAGTACCTGTCCTTCTTCCTGATGCTGTCCGTAGCGTTCGGGCTCGTCTTCGAGTTGCCCCTGATCCTGATCTTCCTGTCGCTGGTCGGCGTGGTCAGCTCCGCATCCCTTCGCAGAGCCCGTCCCTACGCCATCCTCGGCAGCGTGGTGGCCGCGGCCTTCATCACACCCACCAACGACGCGGTGACCCTGTTGTTGATGGCCGGACCGATGGTGCTGTTCTACGAGGTGTCGATCCTGGCTGCCTGGCTGATCGACCGGACCCGGCG
>SKNK01000419.1 GCA_007120565.1 Nitriliruptoraceae bacterium
TGGCCGAACCCGCCTTCGGGGTTGTGGGGATGGTAGGCGTCCATCTCGTCGATGACGCGAGCGTGGTCGCCGTCCTCCATCCAGGCGATGCGCTCCTCATCGGCAGCGCGCGCCTCGGGGGTGATGATGTGCGAGGGGTCCGACGCCTCGTGCTTCTCCAACTGCTTGAGCCGGTGGAAGGTGTGGCTCATGCCACCGCTGGCCAGGACCACGACGCGCTTGTCGGACTCCTCGACCGCCGCCCCGATCGCCTTGCCAAGGGTGAGGAAGTCGTCGTCCTCGCCGGTCTGCACGATGGAGACGGACACGACCTTCTCGCCGTCGTGGAGGTAGGTCACGAGGTTGACCGTCGCGTAGTAGACGGGCAGGTAGGGGTCGTCCTCGGCGTGGGTCGGCGTGCCCAGGTTGTTGCCGTGCTTGGCGATGAGCTTGGCCAGGTCGGGGTCTCCCGGGTAGTCGTACGGGACCTGCTTCATCCCGCGCGGCAGCTCCGAGGAGGTCATCTTCCCCTCGTAGTGGTCGCGCGCGGACACGACGTGCTCGACGGTGGTGAACCAGTGGGTATCGAGGATCACGATCGTGTCGGGCTTGAGCCGATCGAACACCTCCGAGCGCAGGCGCTGCAGGCCGGGAACGAGGCTGATCTCCTTGCCCTCGTTGAGCTCGCGACGTTGCGGTTCGTCGAACATGATGGTGGGTGCGTGGCTGACGAGGCCGACGCCGACGATCTCTCCCATGGTGGTTCCTCCTGGTCGGGCTGATCGGGCTGGTCGGGTCAGGCGTGGTAGCGCTCGACCGTGGTGCCGCCGGCGAAGGTCGCGCCGACCTGGCGGTAGAAGCCGCCGATGATCTCGCGCGGGGCGAGGCGGTCGAACTCCTCGGTGGGTGAACCGAACAGTTGCAGGTCGGCGTCGCCGACGTACACCGGGCCGGCCTCGACGTCCTGGGTCTTCATGGTGACCAACTCGTCGAGAGCCGGCGGGGCATCGGCCTCCATCGACGGCAGGTAGCGCGAGTGGTACATCGCATGGCTGTTGACGAAACCACCCTGGTCCGAGGTTCCGGTGATCGTGAAGGTGGCCTCGGCGAGACGCCGGTCGTAGGCGGCCAGGGTGGCGCCGAATCGCCCTCCGGGCTCCAACCTCGGCCCGGCCTTGCCGTAGGCGACGGGGCGGGTCATGTGGATCGAGCCCATCTTCTTCGGGTAGCCCTGGTAGTGCCCCCGGACCATCGAGAAATCGGTGTCGACCCAGATGTAGGCACAGCGCGAGACGTGCTCGCCCTGGTAGCGGCCCCGGATGACGAAGAAGGCTTCCTTGTACTGAGCGCGCACCGGGTCGAGCAGTTCCTCCTTGCTGTCCCCACAGGACTGCCAGTCGGCCCAGACCAGGGCGACCGCACCGGGGTCCTCGGCCGGCTCCAGCGGTTCGGGGAGCAGCTCGATCACCGCGTCAGGGTCGGTGCGGTACTCGATCGTGAGCAGGTCACCCGAGTAGTGCCACGGCGGTGGCGGCAGGATCGATGACCTGCCGGTCGGGGTCCTGGGGAACACGAAACCCTTCAGATCTGCCACCTCGGCGTCCTCCCTGTCGTCCTACCTCGTCCCGCTCGGTCCTCGCTGGTCGGCCTGCTGACGTCGGCGGGACCAGCGCGGGCCCATCGGAAACGTTCGGCACCGAACGATAGTGGGTCTGCCCTGCCGGCGCGACCCCTTATGGACAGCCCCTCTCCACCGCCTCCGCTACCGTTCGGTGCCGAACGACCACGTATCCGCGACGTGAGGGAGCGAGCCATGGAGACGCGAAGGATCCTGCTAGAGGGAGCAGCGACGTCCGTCGTACGTGACGGGGACGAGCTGCTCGCCGGCGACGGACGTCGGGTCGCGATCACCGAGGCCATCCACCTACCTCCGGTGCTGCCGTCGAAGATCCTGTGCGTGCACCTCAACCACGTCTCGCGGGTCGAGGAGTTCCAGGCGAAGCTGCCGCCGGCACCGACCTTCTTCCACAAGCCGATCAGCTCACTCAACGCTCACGAGGGCCACGTCGTGCGCCCTGAACGGTGCAAGTGGCTCAACTACGAGGGCGAGATCGGGATCGTCATCGGGCGGACCACGCGCAACGTCACCCAGGACCAGGCGTGGGACCACATCGCCGGCTACACGATCGGCAACGACTACGGCCTGCACGACTTCCGGGACACCGATGCGGGATCGATGCTGAGGGTCAAGGGCTCGGACACGCTCTGCCCGCTCGGGCCGGGGATCGTGTCGGCCGACAGCTGGGATCCGCGCGACGGCAAGCGGATCCGCACCCTGGTCAACGGCGAGGTGAAGCAGGACGGCAGCACCAGCGAGATGACCTGGGACATGGCCTACCTCGTCGCCGACCTGGCCCGGACCATCACCCTGGAGCCCGGCGACGTGATCCTGTCTGGGACCCCGGCGAACTCCCGTCCCGTCGAGCCCGGCGACGTCGTCGAGGTGGAGGTGGAGGGCCTCGGGACCCTGCGCAACACGATCGTCGCCGGCCCGACCCCGATCCGCGACGACGTCGGCGCGCAGCCCTCGGAGTCGGAGGAGGTCCTGTCGACGGCGCAGGGCGGCGATTGGGAGTTCCGCGGCATCCGTGGGCCACAGCGCTGAACAGCGCGCGTCACGACCGCGGCAACCGAACCGGTTCGCCGCTGACGAGGTCGGGACGTGTCGGATCGTGCCGGTGAGCCGGACCTACCCGACACATCATCCCGTCCAGCCACACAACGAGGTCGGGACATGTCGGATAGTGCCGGTGAGCCGGACCTACCCGACACATCGCTCGGTTCGGTCCCACAAGGGTCGGGAACGGCCGGAGGAGGCCGCTAGCGCCGGGCCTCGACCGTTGCCGTCGGCGGAGGTTGGTCGAACACCGCCGTGAACGGTGGCCGCCACCTCGACATCGCCGCCCGTACCCGACGACCAGGCAGGTGCTGGGTGAGGTCGATCCGCTGCACGTAGCCACACGCCACCCGGTCGAGATGCTGCCGAACGGCATCGCGCTCCGCCTCATCCGCGGCGACCGCGAGGGCAAGGGCGTTGTGCCATCCCTGGGTCCGGGAGGCACGCAGCATCATCTCCGCGGCGTAGCTGTCGAGCTTCAAGGTCAGCTTGTCGATCATCGCGCTCGCCCGGGACTCCGCGGCGATCACGGCCTGGGCCGCCTCGATGGTCTCCGCCAGGACGTGGTTGACGACCTCGTAATCGTGACGGCGCCGAACCAGGACGTTCGCTAGGAGGCGGCCCTCGTGGACATCGCCGCGCGCGACCATCGTGGTCGCGACGGCGAAGGGGAGGTCATACACGATATGCGCGTTGATCCCCAGCAGCGCATGCTCGACGGCGCTGATCCGTCGAGTGCCGGCTGCCGCGAACGCCGCCTGCCAAGCTCGTGGACAGTCCGGATCGCCCGCCTCCCAGGCCGTCTCCGCATCGAAGTACAGCGCGGCGAAGTAGGCGGTCAACGTCTCGGTCCACGCCGGGTCCATGAACCGGCCCTCGCGTACCCCTCGGTGGATCGCCGAGGTCATCGTGGCGTAGACACTGAGGAAGATCCGACGATCGTCGCGCGTGTGCCGCAGAGCGTCGATCCGCGCTGCCATGCGCTCAAGTACCTCATCCAGCGGAACCGGGGCAGCGACGAGAGGCAGGTCCTCCTCCCCGTCACGAGCGAGCGTTGCCATGTCCTGCCCTCCCCGAGATCCGGTCGATCCCCGGCGGAACCTTGCCACATCCTGGGGTGCCGACGCGACGCAGGCGCTCCGCCGCAGCGGCCCGTACCGTCGTGGGCGAACGGCAAGGAGGGCCGAGATGGAGCAAGCCACGTTCGGCGAGACCCGTGTCGAGGTGCTCGTGGGGGACATCGTCGCGCAGCCCGACCTGGACGCGATCGTCAACGCCGCGAACGCACAACTGCAGACCGGCGGAGGGGTCGCCGGCGCGATCCACCGAGCCGGCGGACCAGGACTGGCCGAGGAGTGCCGCCCGATGGCACCGATCGCCCCGGGCGAGTGCGTCATCTCCGGCGGCCACGATCTACCCAACCCCCACGTCCTGCACTGCCTCGGCCCCGTGCACGGCCAGGACGAGCCCGCAGACGAACTGCTGGCGTCCTGCTACCGCGAGGCGCTGCGCATCGCCGACGATCACCGCCTGAGCTCGGTCGGCTTCCCGGCGATCTCGACCGGCGCCTTCGGCTACCCGATGCGCGACGCCACGCAGGTCGCGCTGGCGACGGTCGCCGAGAGCGCCGCGCAGCTGCGGAACGTCCGGCTCGTACGGTTCGTGCTGTTCGACGAGTCCGCCCTTGAGGTGTACCGCAAGGTCTTGGAGGAACTCACGGCCTGAGCGTCGCCAGGGCGAGCACAGGGCTCCCCACAGCTCAGGAGGTCGAGTCCTCGAGGATCTGGAGGGTCTTGAGGTCGGCGTGGAACTCCAGGGCGAAGTCGCCACCTTCACGTCCGATCCCGGAGATCCCGCACCCGCCGAAGGGGGCGGTCAGGTCCCGCACCAGGAAGGTGTTGACCCACACGGTCCCGGCCCTGACGGCCCTCCCCACCCGCTCGGCACGCTCGTGCGACGTCGTGTAGACGATGCCTGAGAGGCCGTAGGCCGTGGAGTTGGCCAGCTCGATCGCCTGCTCCTCAGACGTGAAGGTCTGGAAGGTCAGCACCGGGCCGAAGACCTCGTGCTGGACGATCTCGTGGCCGTTCGACGCGGGCTCGATCAGGGTCGGCTCGTACCACAGGCCGTCGTTGGAGGAGTCGACCTCGGCACGCTGCCCGCCGCGCACGATCCGGTCCCCCGCCTCGCGGGCTCGTTGGACGAACCCATCGACACGCGCGAGGTGCTCGGGGTGGATCAACGGACCGATCGTGGTGTCCGGGTCCCGGCTGTCCCCCAGTACCTCGTCGTCGACGTGGGCATGGAAGCGTTCGAGGAAGTCCTCCCGCAGCGACTCGTGCACGAGGAGGCGGGTACCGGCGAGGCAGACCTGCCCGCCGTCGTCGTACTGGCCGGCGGCCTTCTTCGCCGCAGCATCGAGGTCGGCGTCGTCGAAGACGATCAAAGGGCCCTTGCCGCCGAGCTCAGCGGTGAAGGGAACGATGTTGCGCGCCGCCGCCTGGCCGATCTCGCGTGCAGCCTCCGGTGAGCCGGTGAACGAGATCCGGGCCACACGCGGGTCGCTGACCAGCGCGGCGCCGACCTCCTCGCCGATCCCCTGCACGACGTTCAGCACGCCGGCGGGGAGGCCGGCCTCGTCAGCGAAGTCGGCTAGCAGCGACGCCGACAGCGGCGACCACTCCGCAGGCTTGAGGATGACCGGGTTGCCTGCGGCCAACGCCGGCGCGAGCTTCCAGGTCGACAGCAACCACGGGGCGTTCCACGGGGTGATGATGACCGCGGGTCCGGCGGGCATGCGGATCACGCGGTTGTCAGTGCCCTTCGAGGACCAGACCCGCTCCTCGTGCGCGACCGCCAGACCTGCGTAGTTGCGCAGGTTGGCTGCACCGCGAGCGACCACTCGCGCGCGCAGGCTCTTCAGCAGCATCCCCATGTCGGCACACTCGACCTCAGCGACCTGATCACTGTTGGCCTCGATGACGTCCGCGAGACGGTTGAGGTGCTCGGCTCGACCATCAGCGCCGAGCGCGGCCCAGTCCGCGAACGCATCCGTCGCCGCACTGACCGCAGCGTCGGCGGTGTCGGCATCCCCGCGGGCGATGTCGGCCAGCTTCCAGGACCAGTCGAGCGGCGAACGGTCCTCGAAGGTCGTCGGCGAACCGACACGACGACCGCCGATGTAGTGCTCGGTCGAGACCTGCACCCCGGCCACATCGCTGTGCGCCTGCGTCACGTCTGCCTCCTGGTTCCGGCTACCTCGGCGTCATGCTGGCCGCACCCTGCTCAGCACATGATCGTTCGGGACCGAAAGTTACTGGCTGACCCCAGCGCTCGCTCCCGCTAGGTTGGCCGGCCGCTCAAGGAGGTGGGTATGAGCGACATAGCGGTTTCGACCACGGGACTGCGTCGCGAGTTCCGTAGCGGTCGCCGACGCAGTGCGACCACGACCGTGGCGCTGGAGAGAA
>SKNK01000013.1 GCA_007120565.1 Nitriliruptoraceae bacterium
CGACATCCGGATCCGGGTCGCCTTCGAGCACATCGTCGTGGCCGTGATCGGCGTGAGTATCCACGTAGTCGACCGGGGTCGCTTCGCCGGGCGCGGGCTCATGCACTACCCCGCCGTCGCTCCCGGCACGTGGTCGTAGCCCGTGGCGCTGCCCGCTGACGACGAAACGGGGCAGATCGATCCCGAGCTCCACCGGATCCACGCGTTCGGCGATGCTCGGTCCACGCTCTGGCTCTTCGTGTAGCGCGAGCTCGTCCACCTCGGCCGGCGTGCCCGTCCGATCGAGCAGAAGCAGCACCGTCGGACGCCGCGGTTCGTCCGCCACCTGACGGACGACGACGGCGATCGCGCCGTCGGTGAGCCGAACCACCGAGCCGACCGGGTAGCGGCCCAACAGTCGTTGGAAGGCCTCGACCGCCCGTGGATCGAGCCCGTGTCCTGCCGCAGAAGCCAACAGGTCCAGGGCACCGTGGCGGTCGAGGGGATCGCGATACGAGCGCTTGCTGGTCACGGCATCGAAGCTGTCTGCGACGGCAACCAACCGACTCGGCACCGAGGGTCCGTGGTCGTGCAGGTCGGGATAGCCGCTGCGGTCGTAGGCCGCGTGGTGCTCCAGCAGGATCGAGGCCGCGGGGTGGTACAGCCCATCGCCGGTCGACAGCAGCAGTCCGGCACCGTCGACGGGATGGCGTTGCACCAACCGCCATCCCTCCTCATCGAGCCGGCCCGTCCCGGACAGCACGTCCTGTGGGACGAAGACCTTCCCGATGTCGTGGAGCAGACCCCCGAGCCCGAGCACCAGTACCTGCTCACGCCGCAGACCGACGAGCTGTCCGAGGGCCACCGACAGCAGGCAGACGTTGACCATGTGGAAGTAGGTGTACTCGTCGTAGGACTTGACGGCGCTCAGCAGCAAGCCGTAGCCGGGGTCATGCTCCACCTCATCGTGCAGGTGACTCACCACCGCCGTTGCCGCTCCCAGATCGACCGGCTCTCCGGCAGCTACCTGGCTGGCTGCCCCTCGCAGGGCGGTCACCCCGCCGGCGTAGGCCCGGCGGAGCTCACGCAGGCGCTGTTCCCAGTCCTGCTCGTCGCGATGCAGCGGCCGAACCACGTTCACGCGTAGACCGCCGAGGTCACGATCTGCGAGCGCGCTCGCGGCGAGGACGCTCAGGAGTTGATCGAAGTCCCGCGGCGAGAGACCCTCGGCGAAGGTGAGCGACTCGATCCCTGCACGCTCAAGGTCCTGCGCCAACCGCCCCAAGGCGAGCGACTCGCGTGGCAACAGGACCGGCCCGAGGTAGAAGCCTCCACGGTCAACGAACAGCGTGGGGTGTCCCGAGGTCGTTCGATCCTGCAGCGCGCGGGTTCGGTCCAGCAGCCCTTGCCCGAGGACCAGACGTTCCGGGTGTCCGACCGGGTAGAGGTTGGCGGCCTGTCGGGCCTTCGACAGCTCGCGCAGCAGCTCTCCGGCGAGCTCCTGGCGGGTCTCCTCCAGTGGCATCAGCGTCCCCCCATCTGCCGAGCCAGGCGACGAGCGGCTCGCCGACGTGCCCACGGCAGCCGAGGCCGCTCGCGGCCAGCGGCTAGCTCAAGCAGGTGTTCACGCCCGGACTCGCCGAAGCCGGCGAGCACGTCGAGGCAGCGTCGCTGCAGGGTCGCATCCGGGGCCTGCCGCGCCACCCTGGCGGCGATCGGAGCAGCGCTCTCCCCCGACCGGCGCGGCAACGCCTCGACCACGGCGGTGAGGATGGTGCTCTCGCTGCGGACAGCGAGCTGCGACAGCAAGGGCACCGCCTCCTCATCGCCCGCGAGAACGGGGATGAGCCGCGCCACCACGTTCGGGCGTTGGCGGGCCACCTCGTCGTAGAGCGCGGCACGGTGGGACGATGCGATCTGAGGCAGCAACTCGCAGAGTCGCCGAACCACGGGCTCGCTCACCTCCGATCCGACCGCGGCGACAACGGGACCGATCGCGGCAGAACCGAACGGCCTGAGCACGTCAACCTCGATCCCGGCACCTGCACGGGCGCGTTCGACGGCTGCCTCGGCGACCACCTCAGCGTTGAGGGCGTACCGACGGACCCGTGACAACGCGGACCCCACCTCCGGGGAGGCCACCTCCTGCGCTCGGACGAGCGCGTGGAGCACCTCCTCCACAGCGGTCGCGTCACCGCCGCGGACCGCATCACGGAGGTGGTCGATGATGTTGCTGAGGATCTCCGCGAGATGGTCCTGTCGTGGGCCAGCCATCATCAGGTCGACCAACGCGATCAGGGCGAGTTGTCGGCCGGATCGGGCGTCAGCGGGGAACCCCTCGATCAGCTCGCGGTGCCTGTCAACGACCACGACCTGACCGTGGGTGCCGGGGTCGGGCTGGGGCGCCTGGGGACCTGTTCGCCCTGACGTGGGCGTCGGATCACCGGGGCGCAGCCCGACGTGACCACCGTCGCGTTCCATGGCCTCGACCAAGCCATGCAGCGTGGCGTGGCGCTCAGCGACGCGGATGACACGTTGCACCAGATCCTGCGCTGACTCCTCCCCGTGCTCCGCCACCAGCACCAACAGCGTGGCCAGGTCGAGCTCGTTGAGGTGGCCCAGGAAGCGCTCGGCGAAGCCATCGACCACGAGGTTGTCGATCACGAGCCGTCCGAACGCGGCTTGGTCCGCCGGTGGCAACTCCTCGACCAGCCAGGCCGCTCTGCGGAAGAACGTCGAGTTGGCCGTGCCGTCGCGATCGATGCGGTGCGAGATCTCTCGGAGACGCGCATACAGGTCGTCGGCGCTCTCTCCCGGCCGCAGGACCAAGCTCTCGACCTCGTCGGCACTCAGTTCGAGCGGCACGGTTGCGACCCAGTCAGCCAGATCGAGGAGTTCGTCCGGCAGCTCGTCGCCACTCGACGTCTCCGGAGCGCCGGAGGCGGAACGGATCGCTCTCACGTCGAGTTCGGTGAGCAAGCGCGACATCCCACCGGCCTCCTCGATGGCCTGCGGATCGCGACTGATCGCGTCGTACCACCTTGCCAACTCCTCGCGACCGGGGACCTCATCGATCACCAGGTACTCGATGCGACGTTCGTAGCAGGCTTGCGCGAGCCGCATGGTCGCCGGCTCGTCCACGACGATATCGCCGACGAGGAAGTGACCGGACCGCAACTCGAAGGTGGCGTCGCCGGCAGCGAGCGCCCGAGCCACCGCGCCTTGTATCCGGTCCACAGCGGAGATGAACGCATCCGCGGTGACGTTCCCGGGATACAACCGGTGGACGCCGAACCCAAGGGCGAGCTGTCGGAGCAGCGCCCGCTGCTCGTCGCTCGTCCGCTCGTCATGCGCGGAGATGCGTCACTTCCGATCGTGATGGGTCTCCGTCGGCGGCTCTCGCCCTCCGACCAGGACCGACGCTACAGCAGGCGACGACGCCGGTTCCGACATCTGGGGCAGCCGAGGCTCCGGCTGGTCGCGCAGGGAGAGCCATCAAACCGGCCCAGTTCACCCCTCGGAGCTCTCCTCGTGGAGCGGATCGTCCGGGAGCGGTCCGAGCTTGGGACGCGCCCGGCGCCGGCGCCGCTCCGGGACCAGGTCCCGCATCTCCTCGAGCCGGCCGAAACACAGCAAGCGGTCACCGGCCTCGAGCACACGGTGCCCGCGCGGGTTGGGGATCACCTTGTGCTCACGCGTCAGGGTGAGCACGGTGATGTCCCGTTCCCGCAGACCGGAGTCGATCAACGACTGCCCGAGCAGGCCGGACCCATCCCGAACGAGCAACTCGGCGACGCCGTACCCGCTGCTGACGGTGAGACGCTGCCGAACATCGAGTTCGGGGAAGGCCACCTGGTTCGCCACGAAGTCGACGACCGCGCCGGCGATGTCCAGATCGGTCGCCGCTTCGATGCCTTCGAGTCCCGGAGACGAGTTGATCTCCATGATGCTCGGCCCGTGGTCGCTCTCGAGCATGTCCACACCGGCGATCTTGAGCCCCATGATCTGCGCGGCCTTGACCGCGACGCGCTGGTACTCCTCATCGAGTTCGACCGCCTCTACCCGGCCACCGCGATGGACGTTGGAGCGGAACTCGTCGCCCTGAGCGACGCGCCGCATGGCCGCAACGACCCGATCACCAACCACGAACGCGCGGATGTCCTTGCCCTTACTCTCGGCGACGAACCGCTGGATGAGCACGTTCTGCTTGGTGCTCTGCAAGGTCTCGATCACCGCCCCGGCGACCTTGTCGTCTGGTGCCAGGATCACGCCGATGCCCTGGGTGCCTTCGAGCAGCTTGATGACCACCGGCGCGCCACCCACCCGCTCGATGGCCGGCATCACGTCGGCGCGGTTGCGGACGAAGGTCGTCGCAGGGATCCCGACGTCGTGGCTGGACAGGATCTGCATCGACCGCAACTTGTCGCGTGAGTTGGCGATCCCCGCCGCCGTGGTCGGTGTGTAGACATCCATCTGTTCGAACTGACGAACCACGGCCATCCCGAAGAAGGTGATCGAGGCCCCGACGCGGGGCAGGACCGCGTCGTAGTCCGAGAGCGGCTTGCCCCGGTACTGCATGTCCGGTTCATCGCCAGTCAGATCGATAGCGAAGCGCAGGGTGTCGAGGACACGAACCTTGTGGTTGCGTTCCTCGGCCGCTGCGACCAGACGTCGCGTGCTGTAGCTGTCGCGCGCACGGGACAGGATGGCGAGCTTCACGTGGGTCCTTCATGAACGGGGACGCTCACGATAACAAGCGTTCGACCACGACGGGCCCGGCCGTTCGGAGGCTTGCCTCGGGCCTAGGCCGCAGAGACCCGCATCGGCACGGAGAGCGTCCCCCACTCGGGCCACCTGGTCATCTCCAGCTCCCCATCGAGTTCCATGGAGGACGTCCGCGAGAGGAGTTCCTCGAGCGTGACCTGCAGCATCAACCTCGCCAGTGATTCTCCGGCGCAGCGATGCGGCCCCAACCCGAACGCGATGTGCCGATCGATGTTCGGGCGGTTGAGGATGAACCGGTCCGGCTCATCGAACACGGCCTCATCCCGGTTGGCCGACGCGTACACCAACGCGATCGGCTCGTCGGCTTCGATGTGGCGCCCACCGATCTCGACGTCGCGGTTGGCGGTGCGCGCGAAGCCGCGGTACGGCGTGTACAGCCGCAGGTACTCCTCGATCGCCGCAGGGATCAGCTCCGGCTCGTCGCGCAACTGCTGCTGGAGATCCGGATGCTTTGCGAGGTGGACCGCCATGGTCCCGATGAACACGCTCGGTGCGATCATCCCGACCACGATCATCTGACGGATCGTCCCCAGGACGAGGTCATCCGGCAGCGGCTGCCCCTGCCAGCGCTTGGCGAGCAGCGCGCTGGTGAGGTCCTCGTCCTCGGGGAGGGGGTCCTCCTTGCGCATCGCGATGATGCGCTGAGCGATCGAGTACAGCTCGAGGCTCGTGGACTTCACCAGCTCATCCCGCGCCTCCTGCAGGGCCCGGTTGTAGATGGCGGTGACCTCGCGGATCTCCATCCCCAGGTCCGCAGGAAGGTTGAAGAACTCTGCGAACACGTGCCCGGGATAGCGATGGGTGAAGGCATCACACAGGTCCCCGCCACCCTGCCCGATGAAGGGCGCGAGCAGGTCCCCCGCGATCCGGCGGACCGCTGGCTCCATGCGGGACGTCCTGGCCGGCGTGAAGAAGCGGTTGATGACCTGGCGGTAGGGCGTGTGCTCGGGTGGGTCGAGGTGGAGCGGTGGCCGTCGCCCGGTGAACGCGACCTTGGGGACCACGTTCTGCACCGAGGTCACGAACGTGTCCGGCTGGGTGAGTACGTCGACCACATCGGCGTGGCGGAGTAGCGCCCAGAAGCCGTCGAAACTCTCACTGTGAGCCACGGGACAGCGACCCCGAAGCTCACGGAGCTCCTCGTGGGCGCTGGTGAAGGTCTCGGGGGTCAACGGATCGAGATCATGACCGAGTCCGTTCCGCGTTCCAGGCACCATCACTCCTCGTTCGTGGTCTTCGGCCTCGCTGCGACCGGGCCGGCAGCAACCTGCGCACCGACGCGGGAAGAGATAGTCGCCGTTGGAGACACTGCCGTCAAGTTATTGCACAACGAGTATCCCGCGGGCTCGA
>SKNK01000173.1 GCA_007120565.1 Nitriliruptoraceae bacterium
CATCCGCTACCCAGCGAGCTGGGACGTGTCCCCTCCGCGCGGCGACGGGGTGAGCACCCGCCTGGACGGCGACGACGTCGAGGTAGCACGCACGGCGGTGCTGTTCCCGCCGCTGCTCGATGACGAGGTGGTACTCGAGACCCTCGCGGTGCCGGGGCGAGGTACGCCGCGGGTGACCGTCGAGGCCGCGCCACTGGCCACGGGCGAGGCGGAACGCCTCCCCGCCGGGCTGCTCGATCGGGATACCACGGCGGTGGTCGCGGCCATGCTCGACCTCGCCGAAGGCGGGGCGAGGGAGCTCACCGAGGGCGCCGAGGAGCTGGCCGGTGGTAGCGACGAACTTGCCGGTGGGGCGGCGGAGGTTGCCGACGGGGCGGCGAGTGTCGGTGACGGCATGGCGGGCTTTGCCGATGGTGTCGGCGGTCTCAGCTCCGGCATCGACGGCAGTGCCGGGGGCGCTAACGAGCTCGCGGGCGGAGCCGGGGAGCTCGCCGGAGGCACCGCGGAGATCGCCGCGGGCGTACAGCCCTTGGGACAAGGGGCGGATCAGTTGGCCTCTGGCGTGCGCATGTTGTCCGATGAACTCGCCTCCTTCGCCGACGTCGAGGCCCCGGAGGTCGACCCGGAGCCCCTGGTCGAGGCCGTGGAGGGGATCGCTGACGAGATCCGCGCCGTGCGCGATCACCTCGCCCAACTGCTCCCCTCCGACCCCGACCCCGAGGACCCCATCGTGGTCGCGGTCACGGTGCTGACCGAACTCGCCGACGGGCTCGAAGCGGCGACCGACGGCATCCTGACGGCGCTCGAAGGGATGTCCGAGGCGGTGGAAGGGTTGCAGGCTGCCGCGGCGGGTGCGGATGAGCTCGCGATGGGTGCCGAGGAACTCGCTCAGGGCATCGCCGAACTCGAAGGTGGACTCCAGGGGTTGGCGGACGGAGCGGCCGCGCTGGCGAGGGGCACCGAGGAGCTGGCCAGTGGGCTCGGCCAACTGTCGGGGGCATCGGACGAGCTCGAGGCGGGGGCGGATGAACTGACCGTCGGTGCCCAGGGCATCGCGGAGGGGACCGCAGGGCTGGCCGACGGCTCGCGGCAGCTCTCGGACGGGGTCGAGGGCCTGGCCGAGGGTGCGGGGGAGTTGCCCGGTGCGCTCGGTGAGGCGCTGGGTGTCGCCGACCGCGGGGGCCAGCGCTCTGCCGTCACCGCAGCCATCCTCGACGAGGGTGCTGCGCGCGCTGAGGCCAGACGAGGACCTGCGTCACTGGTGACCACGCAGCTCGTCCATCCGGGGGAGTCGCCGTTGCCGTGGCTGCCCATCGGTCTGGCGGCTGCCGTGCTCGCCCTCGGCGGTGGGACGGCCACCTGGTGGCTCCGACAGCGAGGAGGACGTGCATGAGCGAGACACCCCAGCGCCTTACCCGAGCTGAGCAGCAGCAGCGGACCCGTGAACGCCTGCTCGCCGCTGCCGCGGACGTCTTCGCCGAACACGGTTTCGACGGGTCGTCGATCGATGAGATCACGGCCCGCGCGGGGTTCAGTCGTGGCGCCTTCTACTCGAACTTCACCGACAAGATCGATCTGTTGATCACGCTCTGCGATCGTCGGGTGGCCGAGTTCGCCCGCGACGAACTGCCCCTGATCCTCGCAACTCCCGAGGAAGATCGCCTGGCGGTCGTTGCTCGGTGGCTCGCCGAAGATCTGCCACAGGAGGTGCTGCTGGTCGTCGAGCTCGCCAGGCATCGGAACGACCGTCCCGACACCGCCGCGGCGCTGCAGGAGCTGTTGGACCGGGTGCTCGCGGGGATCGAGGGGATCCTGGCTGCCGAGGGCAGCGAACTGGCCTCCCTGTCCGTCGAGGAGCGCCGGGTCCGGGCGCACGCCGCCCTCGGGGCGATCCTCGGGATGGAGTTGCTCGGCTACCTCGGCGCCCCTGCAGATGCCAAGGTCATCGAGCTGATGCTCGCCGGTGTGGCGGCAACCGATCCAGGCGACCTGGGGAACGGCCGATGACCCGGCTCCTGGACGGACTGGCGCGTGTGGTCACCCGGGTGCCGGCACTCGTGCTCGCTCTGCTGCTGGTGATCACCATCGGCCTGGGGGCCGCATCCACCCTGTTGCAGGTCGACACCAGTGTCGAGAGTTTCGCGCCGTCCGACGGTCGAGCGGCGACCCTCAACGACATCGAGGACCGCTTCGCCACGACCTCGTCGGTGCAGGTGTTGGTGGATGCCGGGCCGGGCGGTGACGTGATCCGGCCATCGTTGATCGTCGCGGTCGAACGCTTGGCGGACGCGATCGAGACCCACCCCGACGTGGTCCCCGTCCTGGCGCCAGAAGCGATCGGCCAACCTCCGGTCGTCAGCTTCGCGGTGCCCTTCGGGGCCGCCGAGGAGGTGCTCGACCAGCCCCTCGAGGAGCTCGACGAGGCCACCTTCGAGAGCCTGGCGGTCGGGGTGATCGAAGATGGCGGAGATGAGGTCGCCGGCCTGTTCTCCGACGATCTGAGTTCCGATCCGCCGAAGGCTCGCGCCGGGCTCCTCGTCGTCGAGTTGGATGCGGCAGCGGAGCGCGATGAACGAGAAGCTGCCTCGCGCGCGATCGGGTCCCTGGTCGACCACGCTCAGGTCGGGGATACGCGACGTGCCTCGCTGTCGATGTTGGCCGTCGAGGAGGGCATCGAGTCTGCTCTCGAACGCGACCTGCCGGTCCTGCTGTCGGTGTCCCTGCTCCTGGTCGTGCTGGTGCTGGCGTTGCTGTTCCGATCGGTGCTCGATGTCGTCATCGGTCTGGTCGGACTCCTGGCCAGCATCGTCTGGATGACGGGTCTGGCCGGCCTCTCGGGACCGGGCGGGTTGGGTATCACCGGCCCCTTCAACCAGGTGTCGATCGCCGTACCCGTGTTGTTGGTCGGGCTCGGGATCGACTACTCCGTGCACCTGACGACGAGGTACCGCGAGCAGCGGCGGCGCGGGGACGATGCGGTGCGCTCGTCACGTGTGGCGTTGGTCACCGTCGGTGTGGCGCTGGTGCTTGCGACCATGGCCTCGGTCGCAGGCTTCCTGGCCAACCTGGTGACGCCGTTGCCGCCGATCCGGGACTTCGGCATCTTCGCGGCCATCGGGATCGTCAGCGCCTTCGTCATCCTGTCGACGGCCGTCCCAGCCGCGCGCACGCTGGTGGACCGCAGACGTGATCGACGGCGGGCGGAGGCCGACGCTCCCTCGGCATCCTCGGACCTTGGGACCACGAAGCCCACCGCAGGGGGTCGTGTCGGGCCTGACGACGACCGGTCGGTGCCGGGTTGGGCACGGGCTGCCGGAGCGGTCGCGACCCGCTACCCGGGGTCGGCGTTGTCGGTCACGGCCGTCCTGCTGGTCGTCGCTGGGGTTGCGGCCAGCGGGCTGTCGACCGAGTTCGACGAGCGCGATTTCCTGCCCGAGGGCGAACCGGTCCTGGCGACGATCGACCGCCTGGACGCTCGGTTCGGGGGCGATGTCGGGGAACGCACCTACCTGTTGGTCGACGGCGATCCCACGGACCCGGATCTTCTGGCTGCGGTCGCCGAGGTCGAGGACGGGTTGCCGTCGGTGGAGGATGTCCGGACGGTCGAGGACGAGGCAGAGCGCCGCTCGCCCCTCGAGCTTCGCGATCGCATCGTCCTCAACGGCACCCGCATCCGCGAACGTCTGGCCGACGATCTCCAGACCTGGCACGACCCGGCCGCGGCGGCGCAGGACGTCGCGCTGCCCGAGCCGTTGAACCTCGACGCCTTCGAAGACGATCTGGAGGACGACGAGCTGCCAGAGCAACTGCGAGAGGTGCTCGGTCCCCGACTCCCGGATGGCCGCGATCCGCTGGCGGCGATGTTGGCGACCTCCGACCCCGCCGAACTCGAGGCCACCATCCGCGAGGAGCTCGCGGCCAGCTACGCCGCCGACCGGCCCGATGGCCTGACCGATGCCGGGCTCGAGGAGCTGGTGGCCCTGGAACCCGACGACCTGACCCTGGAACGCCTGGAGACGGCAGGGTTCGATCTCGACGAGCTGGATGCATCCGACCGCGACCGACTGCGACAGCTCGAGGATCTCGAGGCCAAGGGGTCGGTTGACTCCACGGACGGCGAGGTCCTACGTGCCCACCTCGACGTCCTCGCGTCAGAGGTGCCAACCGACCTCGGCCGGGTGCTCGATGACCAGGGTCTACTGATCTCGGTCGGCACACGCGGAGGGCAGGACGGGGCCGACCAGCTAGCCGCGGACCTGGCGGAGGTCAGTGCGCCCATCGAGCGGGCCGGGGGAGAGGTCACGATCGTCAGCGATCCCCTGGTCAACGCCGAGATCATCGAAGAGCTGTCGGCGGCGCAGTTGACCGCGATCGCCATCAGCCTGGTGGCCGCAGCGGCACTGCTTGCCATCGCCACCTTCGCCAGCTCCCGGGTGGTCGGGCTCGGCCTCATCGGCATCGTTCCGAGCGTCGTCGCCCTGGTGCTGGTGCTCGGCGCCATGCGCGGTATCGGCCTGGCGTTCAACGCCCTGACCGCAACCGTGGCCTCGATCGCCGTCGGCATCGGGGTCCCGTACGGCATCCACCTCACCAACCGGTTCCGGGAAGGGCTCGACCGCGGCTTGGGGCCTGATGGAGCCGCCGAGGACTCGCTGGTCAACACCGGACCGGCGCTGATCGGTTCCGCGGTCACGACGGGTCTGGCGTTCGCGGTGTTGATGCTGTCGAACAGCGTCCCGATCCGCCAGTTCGGCGTGGTGAGCACCATGATGATCGTCTTCGCGCTGTTGGCGTGCCTGTTCGTGCAGCCGGCGTTGCTGGTCCTGTGGGCGCGGCGCCGTGTGATCACCGGAGGAGCGGCGCGCCGACGTCAGCGACGCGATGATCCGGTCCCCGTCGGCGGCTAGTTGTGGCGGTCGTCCCGGTACCGTTATCCCACCTCGTACACGTCCAAGGCCGCCTCTCGTGCCAGATCCCGCCGCGATCCGTCACCGTCATGCCGACGGTCCCTTCATCAGGGCCTGCCGGGGTGAGGCTCACGACACGGTCCCCGTCTGGTTCATGCGTCAGGCGGGACGTGCCCTGGGGGAGTACCGCGCGATCCGTGAGCGGCACAGCTTCGAGGAGGTCATCCACACCCCGGACCTCGCCGCCGAGGTCACGCTGCAGCCGATACGTCGCTACGGGACCGACGCGGCGATCCTGTTCTCCGACATCGTCACCCCCCTGCAGGGGCTCGGCATCGGGGTGACGATCGAACCCGGTGTCGGCCCGGTCGTCGAGCAGCCGTTCCGCGCTGCGACGGATCTCGACCGGCTCCGTCCCTTGGTCCCCGAGGAGGACGTGCCGTACGTGCTGGAGACGGTCGACCACCTGGTCGATGAACTCGATGTGCCGTTGATCGGCTTCGCTGGTGCACCGTTCACTCTGGCCAGCTACCTGGTTGAGGGCGGCCCTTCGCGTTCCTACTCGCGCACCAAAGCGATGATGTTCCGCGACGAGCTGACCTGGCACCGGCTCATGGACCTGCTCGCCGAGGTGACCCTGGCGAGCCTGCGGGCACAGGTGGCGCACGGGGCCGGTGCCGTGCAGTTGTTCGACTCGTGGGCGGGCGCCCTCGCGCCGATCGACTACGAGCGCTACGTGCTGCCGCACACCACCCGGATCCTGGAAGGCCTCGAGGACCTCGAGGTACCACGGATCCACTTCGGGGTGGCGACCGGCGAACTGTTGACCTTGATGGCCCAAGCCGGCGCGGACGTGGTCGGCGTCGACTGGCGGGTGCCGCTCGCCGAGGGGCGTCGACGCATCCCCGAAGGCGTCGGTTTCCAGGGCAACCTCGAGCCTGCGGTGTGCCTGGGGCCATGGGAGCACGTCGCGGAACGCGTCCGGGACGTGCTCGCGCAGGCGGGTGGACGGCCCGACCACGTCTTCAACCTCGGGCACGGCGTGCTCCCCGAGACCGATCCCGCGATCCTTCGCCACGTCGTCGAACTGGTCCACGAGGAGGGCCAGGTCCGCGCGCCAGGCGAGGTGGTGGCCGAGGACGAGCCGGGACCGGCACCTCCGCGTGCTCCCGCGCGGGAGACACCAGCCGAGGTGGC
>SKNK01000505.1 GCA_007120565.1 Nitriliruptoraceae bacterium
AGCGGAGCGGCACCGGCGATCTACGTCATCCACGGCGGCGGGATGGTGCTCGGCAACCTCGGCGGCATCGACGCCATGCCCCATCCCTGCCACGGCCGCTCCCACTCGGTGGTGCTGACCCTGCCGCCGCTGGCCGTCGAGATCCTGGTCCCCGAGGTCGAGAGCACGGCGGAGACCGCCGTCTGGGCCGAAGCCGAGCTCGAAGGCGACGTGCTACCGGACGCCGATCCGGTGGAGCCGGCTCCGGGGCCCCCCGAGCCGGCCCTTGCCGAAGAGGACCGCGACACCACCGTCGCGAGCACCAACCACGAACCGCCTCGCGGTCCCTCCTCACGCCCGCTCCCCCCAGCGTGAGTTCGGAGCTACATCGCCGAGCCGATACCGAGGCACGGCGAGCGTTGGAGGCCCAGCAGGAGGTCGTACCTGGCGGCATCCACGCCATCAACGACCTCGTCCAGCGGCGATCGACGATCGATCGGTTGATCGCCGCTGCATCCACGGACTCGCAGCCGAACCCACGTATCGCGGTCGAGGAACGGACCATCCCCGGCCTGGATGCGGGCGACCCCAACATCCGGGTGCGCCTCTACCGGCCTCGTGACGTGAGCGGAGCGGCACCGGCGATCTACGTCATCCACGGCGGCGGGATGGTGCTCGGCAACCTCGAATGGGAACACCCGACCTGTCTGTCCCTCAGCGACGAGCTCAACGCCGTCGTGGTGCAGGTCGACTACCGACTGGCCCCCGAACATCCCGCCCCGGCGGGACTCCACGACTGTTACGCGGGCCTGCAGTGGCTGGCGTCGGCGTCCCTCGGCATCGACCACGAGCGGATCGTGATCTTCGGCGGGAGCGCGGGCGGAGGACTGGCCCTCGGCACCGCGCTGATGGCACGGGATCGGCAGGGACCGAGGTTGGCGTACCAGATGCTGCTCTACCCCATGATCGACGATCGCAACGACACACCGTCCAGCCACGAGATCACCGACCTCGGCGTGTGGGACCGGGCCACCAACCTCGAGGCCTGGTCCTGGTACCTCGGCGATGCCGCTGGCGGAGACGACGTCTCCCCCTACCTCGCACCCGCACGGATGGACGACCTGTCCGGCCTGCCTCCGACCTTCATCGATGTCGGGGAACTCGATCTCTTCAGGGATGAGGACCTCCGGCTCGCTGCTCGTCTGCTGCAGGCCGGGGTCGCAACCGAACTGCACGTCTACCCCGGAGCCTTCCACGGTTCGGAGTCGTTCGCTCCCCGGTCCGAGCTCGCACGGAGGATCGAACGGACCCGGCTGGACGCGTTGCGGCGGGCGATCGGTGGTCTCGACATCGGTCGTGCCGACGCTCAGTAGTCGGGCGACTCCCGCAACCGCGCGACGATGGCTTCGGCCGCGTCGATCGCGCCAGCTCGGACGACGAACCGGTCGAATCCCCACCGCCGCTGGTGACTGCGGAGTTCCGCCACGATCTCCGGGACCGTTCCGAACAACACGTACGGCGCGGCCAGGAGATCGTCGCCGGTCACCCCGTCGAGCTGTCCTGCGAGATCATGGGCCGCCCCGGCAGCGTCATCGGTGATCTCCAACCGCTGCACCAGTGCCTCGAGCTGGGGTGCACGGCCGACGGCATCGGCCGCGAGGTGCACCAAGGCGACGCGCTCCTCGATCCGGTCGGTTGCCCACTCGACCTCGTGACGATGCCCATCAGGCAGGGTACGACCGAGCCCGGAGAGCGCGACGACGTCCGCGTGCTGCGCCGCATAGTGCAACACGCGGCCACCGTTACCGCCGACCAGCAGCGGGATCGGCTCCTGCACCGAGCGTGGCGCAGCCAGGCGCGCTGCCTCGGTGCGGAGGTGGTGTCCGTGGAACGTGACCGACTCCCCATCGAGGAGCCGTCGGGTGACCTCGATGAGTTCGACCATCCGCTCCACTCGGAACGCCGCGGAGGGATAGTCGCGCCCGGTCATCGTCCACTCTGCCGGCGTGTGCCCCGCGCCGACGCCCAGGATGGCACGGCCACCCGAGACCACGTCGAGGGTCGCGATCTCCGAAGCCAAGGCGAGCGGCCCCCACACGCCGGCGTTGACCACGTAGGTGCCCAGTCGGATCGCGCTCGTCGCCGTCGCCGCCGCTGCCAGCGCGACCATGGGCGCAGGTCCCGTCCCCGGGTGGTCCGCCACGGTCAGGCTCGCGAAGCCCGAACGTTCACAACGTTGCGCGAACGCTCCCCACGCATCCGCCCCCGTCGGGGCCGCCTGCACGGACAACGTGATCGGCTGGTCCATGACGTGACGGTAGCGGGACCGCGTGCGGTCAGGGCCGAGATGCCGTGGACGTTCGACCGCGAGAGGGCGTCGGGAAGCGCGTCGTTACGCTTCAACGAGCTCTTCGTCGTCGCTGCCGATGACGGTGAGCTCGGCGCGATCGCGTCCCGCACGCTTCGCACGGTAGAGCGCCTCATCGGCGGCGGGGAACAGTTGTGCGAGGCGTGTTCGCGTCACCGCCAGCCCCAGCGACACCCGGATAGCCAGGTCGGGCTGCAACTCGCTCCAGTCGTACCCCCGGATCGCCGACAGGATCCGTTCGCTCAACTGCTGCGCGTCATCCGGTGGGCAGTGGGCGGCGAGGATCACGAACTCGTCGCCGCCGTAGCGGCCGACGAGGTCGCCATCTCGGACGTTCGTGGCCAACAGGCGCGCGACCTGCCGGAGGACCGCGTCACCGAGTTCGTGCCCGTACTGATCGTTGGCGACCTTGAAGCGATCGATGTCGAGGTACATGACCGTTGCCCACCCCGCGGAGGGTGTGGACAGCAGCGATGCCCGTTCACGATCGATGCGACGGCGGTTGGCGGTGCCCGTGAGGGGGTCCTCGAGCGAGACCCGCTCGATCCGCTCGTGCTCGCGCTGCATGCGAGCGACCCGAAGCTTGCCTTGCACCGCCTCCATACGTCGACGACGCAGCTGCCAGATCTTCTGGCTCGCCATCTGCGCGAAGCGCCACACATCGGCAACCCCCGGGTGATCGGGGTACTCCATGACGGCGATCCTGGCCCGTTCCCAGACCAACGCCGAGCGGATGGGCTCACGCTCGGTGGGGTTGACCACCTCGAACCCCGCATCGACCTCCGAACGGGCTTCGTCCCAACGACCAGCGTTGGACAGCAGGTGGGCGAAGGCGAACCGCAGGTAGCTCAAGGGCTCACCGAGGCTGTGTTCGAGCATCGCGTGGCGCTTCTCTCGTGCCTCCTGCAGACCGAGCTTGCCCGCCATCAGGTCGGCGAACAGGCAGAGGGCACCGAAGTCGTACTCCGCGGACGACCCGGTCATATCGATCGCCTGTTGTGCCTGCTTCGAGGCGATCCCCAGCCGTTCCTGAGCCTCGTCTTCGAACCCTGCCTGCGCGAGTGCGACACCCCACGCCGACTGGTTCAGCAGGCGGTTGTGCACGAAGGCCTTGACCGCCCAACCGTCACCCGCTTCGAGCACCACCTCGGCGAGTCGGCTGTAGGTCCGTTCGCTGTCTTCATGCAGACCGATCCGCGAGTACGCGACCGCGATGCCGTTGAGCGCAACGACCAGTCCCACGTCTGGCTCTCGGTCGTCGAGCAGCAGTTCCGCGGTGACCAACTGGGTCAGGGCGAGATCCTCATGCCCTTCCTCGAGTTGCATCCGCGCCAGGTACTGACGGCCGGTCGCCTCCCACCCGGGCAGTCCCGCCTCAGAGCCACGTTCGAGTATCTCGGCAGCGATGTCCCGGCTCCGCGCCACCTGGCCCTGCAGCGCCGCGGACGCCATCGCGCTGTAGAGCGCCGAGCACTCGCCCTCGGCATCTCCCGCCGCCCGTGCTGCGAGCGCGAGGTCACGCGCCAGGCCCCCGACGTCCTCCCCAGCCTGAGCCCGGGGCAACAGGGCACGCGCGGCAGCCACCAGGTCAGGTGGAGGTGCCGTGACGGGTCCGCCATCCTCCAGCGCCCCAACGACCTTCGTATCGGTCTCGTTCATGGGGCAGGTATCGGCTGCTCGACGGTCATCCTGAACCTCTCTGCGCACTTCGGTCGATCGGAGGTCGCGGAACCACCGGTGTCGGCGGCCTCGAGGGGTCGGTTCGCGATGGATCTCGGTGGCAGCCGAGCCGCCTGCGGCAAGGTGAGAGTGAGCTGGCCGCAGGACGGTCTCGACGTATCGCAGGGTGGGTTTCGAGCCCGCCAGGAGCGGTATCGGGGTGGGACGGCAGCGAGAGCGGCGGGCGGCGACCGAGGGCCGCAACCGCTGCCGCCGCGGGACGCGGGCTGCTGGTGGCTGGGCCCGAGGCACCGCGCGTGGACGATGGCGAACGCGCGTCGAGCGATGGGGTCGTGCAAGGGGCGCGCGACTCACCGGCGGCTGGGGTGGTGCCGGACGAGCTCAGGGCAGGGCGGCTCGCAGGGTGGCGGCGTCGATCCCCCGGACCAGCACCACCTTGTCCCGACCACGCTGCCCCATCAACAGGTCGACATCGGCGACGCGTACGGAGAGCAGGCTGGCCAGGAACCGGCGGAGCTCCGCGTTGGCGGCACCCTCGCTGGGTGGGGCAGCGACCTTGACCTTGACCGCATCACCGTAGGTTCCGGAGAAGGTCGTGCGCGGCGCACGTGGAACCACCCGCAGGCGCAACGTCGCGCCATCGGGATGGTCACCAACCGGGTCGGCCATGAGGTCCTCGCTTCGTTCCGCGGCCGGCTGGGCGGCGATCGCGACGCGTCCCAGGCGGGACGACGTTCTCGCGCGACCTCTGGCCCAACGGGGTCCCAAGCTTCGCCGGGATCCGGGATCGAGGGTGGTCCCGCACCGGGGGTCCGGACATCGGTAGCAGGGATCTCGGGCTTCCGACCCCCTGCTGGATACCAGGTCGCTGGGCGTGTTGTCGTCTCGACGCCGGTCGCAGGATGTCGCCAGTGACTCACCCCGTCGGCGGATCGCGTCACCTCCCAGCCAGCTCGCTCCTTGGTCCGGTTGTGTGTCCGGCACAGCGGACCCAGCTGTTCGACGTCGGTCGCTCCACCGGGCACCCGATGACAGTGAGATACCCAGGGGCGAGCGTGATCGAGGTCGCTGGAGCGTGCCGGCCGCAGACACCCGGGAGCGGTACACGTGTCGTGGAGGGCGAGTGCGACGTCCCCGAGCCACGCAGGCGGTACGCGGGTACGTCGACCGACCCCGACCACTCGACCCGTGTCGTCGAGCACGATCGCTCGAAGGTCAGCACCACGTTGTTCGACCAACTGACGAACGGTGGACGCGTCGACCCACATCTTGCCTCCGGTGAGGCGCGTGAGCAGTTCAGCCGGCATCGCCTGGGCATGGAGCAGGGTCGAGAGTTCCACGCGAAGCAGCAGCTGCGGACGGGAGCCCGTTCCCACCGTCTCCTGCCGGCCGGCGTGGCTCCCGGTATCGGGCGAGGCATCGGCTCGTGGCTCAAGGTCGGTGGCTGGCGCGGCGCCGTGCGGCAGCCCCGCGCCGTCTGCCCCAGCCAGGCTGGCGTCACACAGACCGACGAGCTGACGGGCTCGGGCGCGCGCTGCGGCCCCACCGATCGGACCCGACTCGGCCCGTAGCTCCTGGGGCTCGGGGGACAACGCCGCATCGACCGTGGCGAACCCCAGCGCACCGAGTTCGCCGTGGATCCGACCGCCCGTGCCATCGAGACGAGGCTGCATGGCCACGTAATCCTGGATGACCTCGGGTGCGTCCGGCGTGGTGGGCGGAGCAGCAGAGGCTTCGATCGACCGCAGCGCCCGACCGACGACCCCAACCAGACTGTCCGGATCGTCCTTGCGGCAAGCCGGGATGCTGTCGGCCAGTGCGTCGTCGATGAGGTCATCGAGGTGACGAGGAAGACGTTCCACGGCCAGGGCGATCGCTCGCGTCTGGGCCCAGGAGACCGTGGCTTCGTCGAGGAACGCGGTCCGCAAGGTGGGCAACCTGCGCAGGGCGTCGCAGGCCGTGAGCAGCATCCGGCGATCCGAGCGAGTACGGCGTCCAACGATCGCCAACCACTGTTCCAGAGGTATGCCGGTGATGGTCTCGGCAACCT
>SKNK01000522.1 GCA_007120565.1 Nitriliruptoraceae bacterium
TCGCCACGCTCAGCGATCAGGCACGTGGAGCGATCGGCACGGCCTGGCACCTCACCGACATCACCGGCGACATCGAGACCCACGCTCGGCTCGCTCGACGGGACGCCGTGATCACGGCATTGCTGGAGTCGATCGCCGACCCGGTGGCCGTCGTCAGCAACGAGGGCACCGTGCTGGCGACCAACCCCGCCTGGTCCCGTGCTGGCACGGCGGATCACCCACTCCTCGGCTCCGCTCCCGGTGATGACCTCCGGCAGGTCCTTCGGACGGCAGCCGAGCACGGCGACAGCCGCGCGGAACAGCTCCGATCCCGGGTGGAGCGGAAGCTGCAGGGACTACCCACCTCAGCCTTCCCGCCCGGCCTGACCTTCCGGCCGCTGGCGAACGAGGACGGAGGGTTCGTCCTGAAGCTGGACGCGGCTGAACTGGCTCAGGGGTAACGTCCTTGGCCATCCCGTCACCTCCCGGGGGTCCCGGCCTTGACGCCACGTTCCATCATCGTCGCCCTGAGCGCCGTCGGGCTGCTCGTCGCCGGCTGCACGCCCGCGGAGGAGCCGCCTGAGGTACCGGACGAGGTGGGGACCGACGAGGGGGCCTCCGCTCGGGAGGGGTTGGACGACCCCACCGAGCAGGACACCGAAGGCCAGGACGAGGACGAGCGTTGGGATGACGACCCCCTGGTCGTCGGCGATGGCGACCCCGAGGTGTTGGCAGCCCTCGAGCAGATCGCCGGGCAGGTTGCGGAGCTGCGTGACCTCGAGGTCCGGTCGCCGATCCACCTCGACGTCGTCTCCTCGGAAGAGCTGGTCGAGATCGCGCGAGAGTTGAACGAGGAGGCGATCGACGACGAACGTCTCGCACGCCGCGACGACCGTCAACGCGCCCTGGAAACCCTCCACCTGCTCCCCGTCGGCATCGATCTCGACGAGGCCGGCGAGGCGATGATCGAGGTCGGCGTGCTCGGGCTGTTCGCCCCGTTGACCGAGCGGGCCTATGCGGTCGCCGACGATGGCGAGCTCTCTCCGGCAGTGAGCTCCACGGTCGCGCACGAACTTCTCCACGCACTACAACACCAGCACTTCGGCCTCGACCGTCTCACCGACATCGACGAGCCAGACGAACGGTTCGCGTTGGCCTCGGTGGTCGAGGGCGATGCCGTCCTGATCGAGGAAGCTTGGATCGAGGAGAACCTCGACGAGGAGCAGCAGGAGGAACGAACCCTGCAGTTCGCGCGCCTGGGCGCCGCCGCGCAGGAGACCTTCGATGAGCTCCCCGACTACCTGTTGATCAAGCAGCTCCAGCCCTACTCGCTGGGAGAGCGGTTCGTGTCTCGGTTGCTCGAGGAAGGCGGGCAGGAGGCCCTGAACGCCGCCATCGCCGACCCACCACGGACCAGCGCCGAGGTCCGCGACCCGCAGCTGTACCTCGACGGCTTCACGCCGACCGACCCGCCGCCCCTGACCGCCCCCGAAGGTGATTGGCACGAGTTACATTCGAGTCGCTTCGGGGCGTGGCAGGTCGACGTCTACAGCGCAACGATGCCGCGGGGACATCCGCCGATCGGTCAGTACTGGCGGGGCGGCCAGATGGAGTCGTGGATCGACGACGAGGGCCGCGTCATCGCCGCCTTCAGCGTGACCTTCGACGGCGACGCTGCGACGACCTTCTGCGAGCGCCTCCCGACGTGGTACGAGCATCACACCGAGGCCGACGTCGCCAACGACGGGACCTGGAGCACGGGCCAGGATGTCGCGGTGCTCGACTGCGACGACCAGAACGTGCGCCTGGCCATCGCGCCGGATCGGACCCTCGCCGAGAGCATCGTCGGCGACGGCTGAGCCGCCTGTCAGCTCTCGCGCGTCGCCGCCCGGTGGACCGCGAGGATCAGCAGCAGGGCCGCCGTGACGACCGCTACCACGGCGGCGCCGGCGTACTCGCCGGCACCCTCACCGGCAGCCATCCCGACCACGGCGGTCAACAGGGCGCTGGGTAACCACGAACCCACCGCGTCGATCACCCCGAGGACGGGCAGGGTCAGCAGGATCACGATGGACACGAACACCGTCGCCAGTTGGCTCCGCAGGAACCCCGCCACGGCGGCGACCACGGCCACCGCGAAGACGAGGTAGAGCACGCCGTACAGGGTCCCGACGATCAGTTCCGCCACCGGCAGCCAACCGAGCAACGTCCCGGTCGTGATCACGGCGATAACGGTGCCGAAGATGAGGGCAACCGCGGAGGCAACCGTCACCACCACGTAGCGCGGCACGACCAGGTCGGCAGGACGCTGGACCCGGGTGCGCAGGAAGGCCGCGAGCTCCGGACGCGCGTCCAGGGAGAGCGCTGCAGCCGCCACGATGATCACGGCCAACAGACCCAGCTGGGACGCGTTGCTGATGAACTGCACCAGACCGTCCAGCGGCGTTGGATCCTCGAAGGTGATCTGCATCCCTTCGGTGCCGAACCGTTCGAGGATCTCCTGGATGTAGGCGGCAGAGATCGGGCCCAACAGGGCGAAGAAGGCGTAGACCGCCAGCAAGGCCAGCCCTCGCGAGGTGCGGACCAGCCGAGCGAGTTCCAGTCGCCAGAGGGTCATGATGTCAGCTCCAGGAACGCGGTCTCGAGGTCGGTTGCCGGAGAGAACGAAGCCAGCCCGACGCCAGCGGCAGCCACCAGCGACGGGATGTGACGCTCGGCTTGGGTGGCATCGGACACGACCATCCGGAGCCGCCCTGGAGCAGGTTCGGTCAACTCGGTCACCCAGTCCTGTTCGAGCAGCCGATCACGCAACTCGCGGGTGTCACCGCGGACGTGCAACCCGTAGGCGGTGCTGGTGCGTGCCAACAGCTCCTCGATCGGTCCCTGGAACCTGAGCTCGCCGTGGTCGATCACGCCGACGACGTCGCAGACCTGCTGGACGTCGGCCAACACGTGGGTCGACAGGATCACCGTGGTCGATCCCGCGAGTCCTCCGATCAGGTCGAGCACCTCTCGACGGCCGGCGGGGTCGAGTGCGGCGGATGGCTCGTCGAGGATGAGCAGCTGGGGCTCGCCGACCAGGCCCGCTGCCAGCCCAACGCGTTGTAGCATCCCACGGGAGAACCCACCGACGCGGCGGTCGATCGACTCGGTCAGCTTGACCTGTTCGAGGACGCGCTCGACCTGCGCGGGCGGTTGATCAGGGGCGGTCAGGGTGCGAGCCAGGTCCACCACCTCGCGGGCGGTGAGCCACGGTTCGAAGTGGGGGGTGTCGACGACGACCGCGACCTCGGACCGTGCTACCTCGACGTTGATGGTGCCGTCGGTCGGGCGCCGCAACCCGGCGAGGATCGACAGCATGGTGGTCTTGCCTGCGCCGTTGGGGCCGATCAGACCGTAGGTCGCACCCTGGGGGACCTTGAGGTCGACCTCCCGCAGTGCCCAGAGATCGCCGTAGCGCTTGCCGAGACCTTCGGTGGCCACGATCGTCGGTCGGGTCTCGATCGTGACGGTTCGGCCGTCCCGCCGCTCGAGGACGCGTGGGGCGGCGGTGATCTGGGCCGACGGGACCGTCTCGGATCCGGCTACATCGGCGCCGGAGCCGGGAGCGGTCGTGGTGGCGGACGCCGCGGCGACACCGGTGTCAGCATCGGGGACGGAGGTTCGCTGGCGCGGGCCGGCGACGCGACCAAGGGTCAGGTAGAGCACGGCGCCGATCGGGAAGCTGACCAGCACGATGATGGCCGCCCAGGCGCCCTTGGGGAGCTGCTTCACGTCGTGGAAGGCCAGGTCGATCAGGGTTGCGACCATGCCGATCAGCCCGACACCCGCGAGAACCCAGACCGCCGTCGGTAGCTCCGCCAACTCTTCCACCGACCGTTCCTCTCGTCCGTTGCTCTCCACGGAGCGAACCGCCGTCCGTGGCAGGGTCGTGCTACCCGGCCTCTC
Organism: Nitriliruptoraceae bacterium; assembly: GCA_007120565.1. Taxonomy (GTDB): domain Bacteria; phylum Actinomycetota; class Nitriliruptoria; order Nitriliruptorales; family Nitriliruptoraceae; genus CSSed11-175R1. The sequence goes on from SKNK01000522.1 coordinate 3,928, forward strand.
CTGCTCAGCCGCGCGCAACCTAGGCCGTCAACCGCGCTGGGGAGGGAAGGCCGGGGGCACCCGGCGGATCAGCTCATCGCCACACCGATCGCCACGACCGCGTAGGGCAGGATCGCGAGGGCACCGAACGCGGGATGCAGGCGTCGACCTGCGCCGTGCTCGTCCCAGGCGTAGCAGAGCCGCGTCAGCACGAACGCCAGCACCGCGCCGATGGCCAGCACGCCCAACGCCAGCCACGGCGCCACGGTCGTCTCGGCACCCAACGCCAGTCCCCGCGCGGCCTCCATCGCGTAGGTCGCGGGCAACAGCAGCGACAAGGGCTGGAACAGGTCGGGGATCTGCTCGAGCGGGACGATGATGCCGGCCAGCAACACCGACGGTAGGAACAGCAGCTGAGACCACAGGACCGCGATCCGCTCGTTGCCCGAGACCACGCCGATCAACGCTCCGAGGGCGACGTGGGCGGTCGCCGCGACCACCAGGATCAACGCGAACACGCCGAGGTTGGCGACGGGGTCCGCGTCGAAGATCAGCGGCGCGCTGATCGTGATGATCGCGCTGACGATCATCAGGTGCGCAACCGTGGTCGCGGCGGGAACCCCGAAGACCGCACCGGTCGGCACCCCGTTGATCCGGTAGCTACGAAGCACCCCCGTGGTTCGCGCCGTTATCAGCGGGCTCGGCAACCCGAACATGGCTGCAGCGAGCATGGCGAACACCGCCATCCCAGGGATCATCACCTCGGTGAACAGCGGGTTGAGCTCGGTCATGAAGACGCCGAGGAAGCCGTAGAAGCCGAGGGGGAACAGGTAGGTCATCAACAGCAGCGACCGATCGCGCACGCCGGTGCGCAGTTCGACCTTGGTGTGCTCCACCAGCCCGGCGATCATGTCGTCACCCCCTCGCGTACGTTGCCGCCGACGACCCCGTCCGATGCCCGGGTCAGCTCGAGGAAGCGTTCTTCGAGTGACGGCCGCTCGACCCGCAGATCGACCAGCTCATCTCCCTCCTCGGCGAGACGGTCGAGGATCGCCGCCACCGTTGTCGCAGGATCCTCACTGAGCCACCGCGTGTACTCCCCGTCCGCGATGCGCTGCTGTACCCCAGGGAGATCCTCGCCTACCGCGGCCAAGCTGTGCTGCGTGCTCCGCACCGAAACGCGACTGAGGCCGGACCCGGTCGAGGTCAACTCATCCGGGCTCGCCACCGCGACCGTGCGTCCGCGGAGCACGATGGCCACCCGGTCACACAGCGACTCGGCTTCCGCCATATCGTGGGTCGCCAAGAGGATCGTGGTACCCGCGGCCTTGAGTTCGAGCAACACCGCGTGCAGCTCGGCGCGAGAGGGGACGTCCAACCCGCTGGTGGGCTCATCCAGGATGAGGACCGCCGGGTCGTGCGCGAGGGCGAGAGCAAGCACCAGGCGCCGTTGCTGACCACCGGACAAGGCTCCGTAGGCCGCATCGGCCTTCTCCGCCAACCCGAAGCGTTCGAGTAGGTCGCCGCGGGGCGCGACACCCCGGTAAGCGCAGAACAGGCGCATCGCCTCGGCGACCCGCATCGTCGACGGCAGCCCTGCCACCTGCAACTGAACGCCGAGGAGATCGCGCGCCGCCGACGGGTCGCGTTCGACGTCGACGCCCATCACCTCGAGTCGCCCGGTGTCGGGTGACCGCAGTCCTTCGAGGCACTCGAGCGTGGTCGTCTTGCCCGCACCGTTGGGGCCGAGCACCCCGAACAGTTCCCCGGCGGCAACGGTGAAGGACACCTCGTCGACGGCGACCGTATCGCCGTAGCGCTTCGCCAGGCCGTCGATCCGGACGGCAGGAGTCGTCATGATGGTCCCCCTAGTAGTGCTATCCGAGCGGCCGCACGACACGCTCACCGGTTCGCGGCCGATCGAGGGCGAGGCTACGCGGACCGACCGCGGCGCGGCAGAGGCAAGGGTCCCGACCGGTGACGCTCACCGCCGGGCACTCGACAGGGGACGCCTCAGGCAAAAGGGTGGCCCCGCCCGGGCGGAGGATGAGCACGCATGGTGGACGGGCGGGGCCACGGTCGCTGGCGGGAGAGGACCAGCTGGGACTAGCTAACACCTCCTATCGCGATAGGCGCAAGCGATCA
>SKNK01000002.1 GCA_007120565.1 Nitriliruptoraceae bacterium
TGCCGCGGTCGAAGGGGATGGCGGCTGCACCAGCACCGAGCTGGCCCCCGACCAGCGCCGCCGCGGCAGCGAGCGTGATGACCAGGCTGCGCCTGGGGTGTTGCCGTGGCGTCAACGTCCGCGATGTCATGGAACGGTCCTTCCGTCGGTCGTTCTCCGCCACGCGATCGTCGCTGATCGTCCGGTGCACGATCAGCGTCCGGCGGTGGCTCGACGCCAGGTTGGGAACCGCGTCGGTGGCCGAAAAGGGGGGTGGACCGGCCGAACGGCCACGGTCATGCTGCCAGGTCTCGGGCCGACCTCGGACGGCGCCGAGACGACCGTTCACGGGGTCGTCTGACGCGACGGGGACCGCGGGTCCCGAGGCCAACGGAGGCGGCTACATCCGAGCGGGGGCGCGGATCCCCAGCAGTGCGAGCCCTGCTGCGAGGGTGCGACCCGTCAGCGCGCAGAGCGTCAGGCGCGAGGCCACCAGTTCCGCAGATCCGGCCTTCAGTACGGGACAGGCCTCGTAGAAGGTGGTGAACGTGCTGGCCAGGTCGAACAGGTAGGTACAGATCCGGTGAGGCTGCAGCAGCTCGGCGGCCTGGTCGAGCGTCGCGCCGAACCCCAACAGCTGCAGGGCCAGCGCGCGTTCGGCAGGGTCGGCGACGTGGATCACGTCGGCGGGTGGGAGGACCTCCTCAGCTCCCGCGCGGCGCAGGACCGAGCGGATCCGCGTGTGCGCGTACTGCAGGTAGGGGGCGGTGTTGCCCTGGAGCGACAGCATCCGGTCCCACGCGAAGGTGTAGTCCTTGAGCCGGTCACTCGACAGGTCGGCGTACTTGACCGCGCCGATGCCGACCGCCCTGGCCAGCTGCTCGCGTTCGTCAGCAGGGAGGTCCGGGTCCTTCTCCTCGATCAGCGTCCGGGCGCGCTGGACCGCCTCGTCCAGCAGGTCGGCCAGCCGGATCGGCTTGCCGGAGCGGGTCTTGAGCATCTTGCCGTTGTCGCCCAGCACCGACCCGAACGCGGTGTGGTCGACGCGCACGTCGTCGCCCAACCACCCGGCCTCGCGCGACGCCTGGAAGACCATCGCCAGGTGTTGTGCCTGCGGTGCGCCGACGACGTAGATCAGCCAGTCCGCATCGAGGTCATCGGTCCGGTGACGTACCGCCGCCAGATCGGTCGTCGCGTAGCCGTACCCGCCGTCACGCTTGCGAACGATCAGGGGTAGCGGACGGTCGTCTCGTCCGGTGGATCCCTCCGGGTAGACGCACAGGGCGCCTTCGCTCTCCACGGCCAGCCCCAGGGACTCAAGGTCACGCACCACCTGCGGCAGCGCCGGGTTGTACCGGCTCTCGGGTGCCAGGTCCTCCGGCGTGAGCCGGACCTCGAGGTCGTCGTAGACCCGGGAGAAGTATCGCTCGGACGCGTCGACCAGCAGCTGCCACCGGCGAAGCGTTTCCTCGTCTCCGGCTTGCAGGGCGACCACCCGCCGGCGGGCGCGTTCGGCGAAGTCGGGGTCGGAGGTGAAGCGTTCGTTGGCGCGCTGATAGAAGCTGCCGAGTTCGCCGACCGATAACCGTTCTGCGGTGGCTTGCTCGCCGTCCTCGATGAGCTGTTCGATCAGCATCCCGAACGGGGTGCCCCAATCGCCGACGTGGTTCTGCGGGATCACCTCGTGGCCGAGGAAGTCGAGCAGCCGCACGATCGCGTCACCGATCACCGTGCTGCGCAGGTGGCCGACGTGCATCTCCTTGGCCACGTTCGGCGCCGAGTAGTCGACCACCACGCGGTGAGTTGGATCGTGGTTGGGCACGCCCAAACGGTCGTCACGAGCGGCGGCGATGAGCCGCTCCGACAGCGCACCATCGGCCAGCGTGAGGTTCAGGAACCCCGGCCCGGCGACCGCCACCTCGGCGCAGAGGTCGTCCAGTTCGCCGGTGGCGATCAGCGCTGCCGCGATGTCGCGAGGTGGCTTGCCGAGCCGCTTCGCGAGCCCCATGGCCAGGTCGGCCTGGTAGTCGGCGAAGTCCGAACGTCGCACGGCGGGCTCGACCGTCGCGGGATCGATGCCGATCGCGGCGGCGGCACGACACACCTGTTCCTCAAGCGCAGCGACGATGTCGGCGTCCAACAAGCAACCTCCTGGTGGCAGCCTGACGGGACGCTGCCAGCATCGGCCAACCCTACAGACCTTCCGTTGGAAGGCAGCGCGTGCTGGATCTCGCCCGTAGGCGCACGGCCACATGGCCTACGGTCCGTCGGGTCCGGAGGAGGAGACGTCGAGGTGGCACACGACCGTCCCAGGGCGACCTACGTCCTCGTGCACAGCCCGATCGTCGGACCCGACACCTGGCACCTGGTGGCAGAGGAACTCGCGACGCGCGCTCACCGGGTGCTGGTCCCCGAGCTGACCGACGACGGGCACTCACCCCTGTGGCGCCAGCACGTGACGGCCGTGGTCGGGCACGTCGCCGAGGAACTGTCCGCTGGGGCGAGGTTGGTCGTGGCGGCACATAGTGGGGCAGGGCAGTTGCTCGGCCACATCGGTGCGGAGCTGCGTGACCGTGACTACCGGCCCGTCGCCTACCTCCACGTTGACGCCGGCGTGTCCACCGGCGGGCCGAGCAGGTTGGAGCAGCTCCGGGCAGAGGCACCGGCGTTCGCCGACGAGTTGGAGTCGCTGTTCGACCGCGGCGAGCGGTTCCCGGTGTGGAGCGACGAACTGCTCACGGCGCTGGTGCCCGATCCGCACCGTCGCCGCACGCTCGTTGCGGGGATCCGACGGCAGCCGCTCGACTACTGGGCCGAACCGATCCCACCCGATCCTCCGGGCGACGACACCCCGCACGGAGTCCTCCTCCTGAGCGAGGGCTACGCCGCTACCGAGGCGGTCGCGCGTCGGGAGGGCTGGCCGGTCCACGACCTCGCGACCGGCAACCACTTCCACCTGCTCGTGGGCCCCGCTGCGGTCGCCGACGCGCTCTCGTCGGTGGAGCAGGAGCTCACCGCGGCGGGATGAACTCGATGGTCGATCCCGTCTGTTGCCGTCCGAACCGGATCCCCGAGCGGTAGGTGACGACGAACCCCTCGATGCGGACGCGGGCCTCGTCGATCGGCAGTGCGAGCACCACCTGGCCGTCGTCGTCGATCGTCGCCCCTTGGACCGGGCTGGGCGACGGACAGTCGGCGGTCAGGTCCGCACCGACGACGCCGACGGAACCGGAGGGACACCAGTGGAAGCTCGCCAGGTCCGCGAGGTCTTCCGGGCCTTCGACGATGTTCGGCCTGATGCGCAGCACGTGGACCGGGCGATCGGGGAGGATCCTGGCGTCCACATGGATCAGTTCCGGATGCCCGTCCTCGTAAGGCCCGTAGGACGTGAGGTCGTCCGTCGGGTCGAACGTGCCGGGGAAGAACAGCCACCAGCCGGCGAGCAGCAGGAGGACGGCCACGGCCGAGAGCACACCCCAGGGGCGGCGCCTGCCCGTCGTCTCCACGGTCGGCGAGGAGGTGATGGACGTGGTCATTGGCGTCGCTCCGCGCACCATTCGGCCCTCGCCCCCGGCGAAGGAACCACCTCCGGTGCTCGGTCGCGATCATCCGCCAGAGGGAGGGGCTCGACCCGAACCGTGCGGCGGGCGCCCGAGGGGTTACCTGCACCTCGCCGGTGACGGGGTCTTGAGCTGATTCAGAGCCCGGCTGCGGTCACGCCGGACTCCGCCTCCTCGGTCGAGTAGCCCTCGAACTCCAGCTGTTCGATGAGCCCGGAGCGGGAGAAACCGGAGATCGCGAGGTAGGACTCTGCGGACCTTGCGGCTTGCTCATGCCAGTCGGTGTCGAGGGCGTCGACGGCGAACGTGGCGTCCTCGGTCGAGTAGCCCTCGAACTCCAGCTGTTCGATGAGCCCGGAGCGGGAGAAGCCAGAGATCTGTAGGTATGACTCGGCGGATCGTCCCGCCTGTTCACTCCAGTCGGTGTCGAGGGCGTCGACGGCGAACGTGGCGTCCTCGGTCGAGTAGCCCTCGAACTCCAGCTGTTCGATGAGTCCAGAGCGGGAGAAGCCAGAGAAGCCGAGGTAGGACCGGGCGGAACGCAGAGCGTTCTCCTGACCGGCGGTCAGGTCGGACTGGGGCTCCGGTTCCGACTCTGCCTCGGGCTCAGTCACGGTCTCGGGCGCTGCTTCGGGCTCTGGCTCCGGTTCCTCGTCTACCTCGGATCCCTCGTCAGCTTCGACGGGCTCTTCCGCGATCGGTTCGTCGTCCGCGGCCTGCTCGGCTGGAACTTCGTCACCGCCGCTGGTCAGCGCTACGAGGATCACGAGGGCGACCAGCACGATCGAGGCGACACCCCACCACCGCTTCCACCATGGCTTCGTCGGCGATGTTCCTACGTGTGCGTCCCCCGATGCCTGTGGGAAGCCGCCAGCCGGCGGAGGCGCGCTGGCAGGCGGAGGCGTACCTGGAGGTGGCCCGGGCGGCCTACCACCGGGAGGTGGTGGGGGTGGTTGACTCGACATGTTCTCTCCTTGATCGTGCTGCAGGACCCACGACCACGGGCCGTGGGTGTCGACAGCTGGTCGGAGAGGAGCGAGCGCCCGGCACCTTGCACCGGGACTTGGGTCGTGGACCGTGCCTACCTGGCCCATCCGCGCTCACCGTTGCCGATGCCCTGAGCATCGACGGGCCGTAGTCAGACTTGAGGGCACCGCCGTGACCACCCGGAGCAGCACCAGCCCGGGCACAAGCCCCCAACGCGCCACCTCGGTCCGCCTCCGGTGACGCCAGGTCAGGTCAACGCTCGCTGGGCAAGTTGGAGCCAGTTGCCGTCAGGGTCTCGGAAGGTCGCTACCCGGGTCGGGCCGACGTCGAAGATCGTCCGCTCGGCGTCGGGGTAGAAGGCCACACCTTTCGCGGCCAGGTCTCGGACCGCGGCCTCCAGGTCGTCGACGGTGAAGCTGATCATCAGAGGTTGCGCTTCCACCTCGGAGCGGGGGAAGCCGGTGACGTCGATGGCGAAGCGCGATGTGCCGTCCACCGCGAACTCGATCCAGTGGTCATCGCCGAACCGCCGCGGGAGTCCCAGGACCTCCTCGTACCAGTCGGCGAGCCGTTGCCCGTTGGTCGAGTGCACGAAAGCCACCTCGACGCCGCGGATGTGACCAGGCATCGTTGCCTCCCTCATGGCGTCACTTCGTCGAGCGCAGCCTAGGCACGTCGGTTGGCTCGCCGGCGTGTGGTCGAGCTGGCTGGCTGCGAGCTGTGGTGGCCTCCGCGTACGTTGTCGACCATGGAAGAGCGACGCAAAGGCAACCTGGTCGGGATCGTGCTCGGCGTGCTGCTCGTCGTCGGGTTCGGGCTCTCGCGTGTCCTCGGTGGGGTGATGGGCGAGCCGGCTGCCACCTGCGATGACCCGGTCACCTGGCAGGATGCCGCGCAGGAGGTCGGACGGTCGTCGGCGATCGTTGGGCAGGTCGTCGACGCGGCCTTCGAGCCGGACGTCGGCGGCGCGCCGACCTTCCTGAACCTGGGCAACGCCCACCCCGACCCGGAGCGGTTCGACGTCGTCATCTACGAGGATGTCCGCGAGCGGTTCGACAGCGCACCAGAGGAGGTCTTCCTTGGGGAGTACGTGTGCGTGCTCGGTGAGGTGCGCGACCGTGACGGCGTCCCACAGATCATCCTCCAGGGGCCGGGGTGGATCTGGATCGAGGAAGGCAGACCCCCCGGCCTGTAGGAGCCGGGGCTCTAGCTGACGATCGAAGCGGCGATCGCCGCAGCGAAACCGAGCAATACCAGACCTGCGGCAGCGATGATCCACCACGGAGGTGGCGACCGGGCCACCTCGGGACGCACGTCGAGGCCCAGCACGAGGCGGGCCTCCTCCCACCGCTCCTGTGGAACCCGCAGTTCAGCCGACTGGTGATCCAGCGATAGCGAGATCCCGCCGACCCCGCCGTCATCGTCGGCGAGCAGCGTGGCAGGGATGTCGCGTGCCGACAACGCCGCTCGAGCTACCTCGGCTTCGCCCCGGGAGCGGAACACGTCGACGCGGACGAAGCCCTCCAGTGGTCCTTCGAGCCCGGACTCCATGACGCTCCCCCTCTCGTGGCCTCGTGAGTGTGGCATGTCCCGTCTCGGCCAGCCACGAGGGGCCGAGCCCAGGTTGGCGGTTACGCCGTGGTGGCGGGTCACCTTCGTGCACGTGTCGACGCACGGGCATCATCTGGGTCGCGTTGCCACACGCCCGTCCCGGCGCGCTGGCGGGCGGTCACGCCGTCGAGGTTCCCCGGCTACCCGCTAACGGGCCACGAGGATCTGGACGGCGGTGCCCGACGGGATCATGAGTGCGGAGGCGAAGACGTAGGTCGGGCGTGCGAGCCCGACCGTGGCGAGTGCCTCGGTGGAGTAGCGGCCGAGGACCGCGGTGTCGACCAGCGCCAGGGCAAGCGTGGAGGCGCTCGCTGCGATGATGGGGTAGGTGATCTCCCAACTGTTGGCCATGCGGGCGCGCAGAGGTCGCTTGATGGAGTCCGTCAGGGGCCGGTCGACCGGTGTTTCAGCCGCGGCGGACCAGATCGACCACGGGGGCCATGGCCCGGATCGACTCGAGCGTGGCCTCGTGGGTCGGCTGACGCTGGAGGTAGCAGCGCACCTCGTCGATCCCCAGTTCGCCCAGACCGAGCAGTCCCGCCGCCGTCGCTTCGTCCGTCGGATCGCCCTCGCTGAAGGGCGCGTACACATCGAGGGAGCGGGTGAGGGACCCAGGATCGCGACCGACCTCCTCGCAGGCGCGTTCGAGATCCGCGAGGTGGTCGGGGATCGTCGCATGGTCCTCGGGTTTCGACGCCCACCAGTTCCACTCATCGGCGAACCTGGCAGCGAGTCGCTTCATGCGGGGTCCGCCAGCAGCGACGACGATCGGGGGACCCTGCCCGCTCGGTCCACGCAGAACCATCTGGGCGTCTTCGGTCCGATGGAAGTCTCCGTCGAAGGTCGAGCGGCCCTCCTTCAGCAGGTCGTGGACGATCTCCAGGGTCTCCGCGAACCGCGAGAACCGTGGTTCGGCTGGCACCCCGTAGGACGTGTAGTCGGCATCGGGGGTGTTGCCTGCCCCGATCCCAAGCACGTACCTGCCGGCCGACATCTCGTCGAGTGTCTCCGCGACCTTGGCGATCACGCCTGGCGCTCGATAGGGGGCGTTGAGCACGGAGTGCCCAAGGCCGATGCTGGTGGTGGCTTGTGCCAACCCACCGAGCAGACACACCGATTCCCACGCGCCGCCCGTGACCTCTTCGAGTGGCCATGACAGCCCGTCCTCCACGACGACGCGGTCGAAGCCGGCGTCCTCGGCGGCGATGGCCTGGGCGCGGATGTCGGCCCAGCCGGGGACGGGCCACCGCCCACCTGGCAGGGCGAGCAGACGGATGGCTACACCGACACGCACGAGCGTCTCCTTCCGGCCGCACGTCCTGGCCTGGGTGACGGGACGCAGCCGAGGCGAGTCACCCTAGGAGGGTGCTTGCTCCGCTGCCGCCGATCTCTGCGGCGATGTGCCGCTGCTCGGACGTACCCTCGGAACGTCACCCCTCACCGAGCGACTGGAGGCGATCGCCATGACCGATGAGGCGCAGGATCGGTTGGAGTTGCTGGAGCCCGATGTGGGACGGGTCCTGGCGGTCGTGGCACATCCCGACGACCTCGAGTACGGCGCCACCGGTGCCGTGGCACGATGGACCGACGAGGGCAAGCACGTCGTCTACGTGCTCGCGACCCGGGGCGAAGCTGGCATCGACTCCCTGCCGCCCGAGGAGTGTGGGCCGCTGCGCGAGGAGGAACAGCGCGAGAGCGCAGCGATCGTCGGGGTCGACACCGTGGACTTCCTGGGGTTCCCCGACGGGGTGCTGGTCTCCGGCCTCGAGCTCCGGCGCGCGTTGACGGCCGAGATCCGTCATCACCGACCGGACACGGTGCTCACCATCAACCACCGTGAGAGTTGGGGCGAGGAAGGCGGGAACATCAACTCCGCCGACCATCGAGCGCTCGGGACGTCGCTCCTCGATGCTGTGGCCGATGCAGGCAACCGCTGGATCTTCCCGGACCTTGGGGATGGCCCGCATCACACCAAGCGTGTGCTCGTGGCAGGGTCGCCGCGAAGCCGACACGCGATCGATGTCACCGGCTACGTCGATCGAGCGATCGCCTCGCTGGCGGCACACCGCGCGTACCTGGAAGGCCTGGGTGACCATCCGATGGCGGATCCGGAGTTCCTGCGCTGGATGCTGGAACAGACCGGTGAGCGGGCCGGGTGCGACGCTGCGGTCGGTGTCGAGGTGATCGGGTACTGAGCAGGCGTGTGATCCCGGCGATCGTGGCGAACGTGAGCAGTCCGAACATGGCGACCGCTGGCCAGTCGCCGGACTCGGCGTAGTAGCCGGCGCTGTTGATGGTCGTGTAGAGCAATGCGCCAAGGGCGAACGCTGACAGCAGCCTCGAGCGGCTCGTCGGCCCGGATGGAGTTGCGGATCTCAACAGCGCGGATCCCGCGACCAGGAGCAGCCCTGCTGCCACCACCTCGGCGCCGAGGTGGAACCAGATGTCGGTGTGCCCCTGCTCCACCTCTGGGACCTGCCCCGTGATCAGCAGGACGCACCAGAGCGAGAGCATCGCCGTCCCGACGACGATCTGGAATGCGGCGACGAGTTTCATCCGCCTACCTCCTGTCGAAGCCAGCATGGCGGTGACCGGCAGGTGGGTGGCAGGGGAGAAGGGCCTCTTCGGGTGGTCGGTGCGGTCACACGATGGAGAGGTCCAGACGTTGGGACAGTTCATGCAGGGCGGTCCGGCCCGCGAGGGAGTTGCCGGAGGAGTCGAGCGGCGGTGACCACACGCATACTCCCATCCTCCGGGGAACGATGCCGATGATCCCGCCCGCAACCCCGCTCTTGCAGGGCAGCCCGACGCTGAACGCGAACTCGCCCGCCGCGTCGTAGGTGCCGCACGTGAACATGATCGCGGCGACCCGCTTGGCGAGCTCGGGTGAGAGGATCCTCTCACCGGAGTCGGGTTCCACGCCGTCGTTGGCGAGGAACCGGATGGATCGTGCGAGCTGCCGGGTCGTCATGGCGATGGCACAACCGTGCACGTAGTTGTCGAGGACGTCATCGACCTCGTGTCGGAGGTTGCCGAAGGACGCCAACAGGTTGGCCATCGCGCGGTTGCGGTGGAGAGAACCTTGCTCGGAGTCCAGGACCCCCTGGTCGACGGTCAGCGGTTCACGTGCGAGCGTCTCGAGCAACTGCATCATGGAGCGCTTCGGGTCCTCGCAGTGGTCGAGCAGGACGTCGTCGATCACCAACGCTCCCGGGTTGATCATCGGGTTGCGGGGGATGCCACGCTCCCGCTCGAGTTGGACCAGGGAGTTGTACGGGTCGCCGGATGGTTCGCGGCCGACACGCGACCACAGCTCCTCGGCGACGCCGTCGTGTGCGTCGGCCTCCTGCATCGCCAGAACGAGGGAGAACACCTTCGAGATGCTCTGGATCGCGAAGGGCTGGTCGACGTCACCGTTGAGGTGTTCGGTCCCCTCGAGATCGACCAACGCGATCCCGAATGCGTCGGGATCCGCTTCGGCGAGGACGGGGATGTAGTCGGCAACCTCGCCATCAGCAGCGGTCGGGCGAGCGATGTCGGCCACCTCGCCGAGTAGCTTGGTGAGGTCAGGGTCTTGCTCGGCCATGGGGCACGCTCCGTGTTCAGGGGCGTGCAGCATGGCACCCTCACGGGCGAGCCGCATCCGGCGGCTACGGCAGTTCGTCGCGTGTTCCGCGGTTCCCGTCCCGGCGGGCCTCCGATCAGATGAGGCGGCCGCCCAGCATCATCGACTCGTGATGCCGCCGTGCGACCCTGTTCACCCAGCGCGGCGATGGTCCGTCGTCGTGGAACGCTGCCCGTGCGCGCGGTTGCCGGTGTTCGGCAAGCAGCCGGCGCGGTCGCCTTCGGATCGATCGTCCGGACGAGCGGTCCACCTGGCGGGATCGACATCTCTGCTTCTGGCGATGTGGACTCCTGACTGACTGCCGGTGAGGCAGCACAGCAAGAACGGTCAGGCACACTCGACGTCGTAGGGGGACACTGAGGCATGACGCACGACGTACGCGACCGTCTGCGAGAACCGCTCGATACCGTGCTCGAAAGCACCGACTCGGTCGAGGGGTTCCGTCGGGCGTTCACCCGAGCCCTCGGCCGCCCACCGTCCAGTCCGACGGGCGGTAGCTCCTGGCTTCCCGCACCCAACGGCATCCACTTCCACCCACCCACATCGTTGTGGGCACGAGCCGAGGAACACCGGATCGACCCGCCCACCGGCGCCAGCTGGTGCGACAGATGCTGACCGCTACGGGCCACGAGGTCGACCACGGCGATCCGATCATGTGGCTGCTCGCCCAGCTTGGAGACACCCTGTGAGCATCACGACGTTCTACACCGCCACCAGTCTCGACGGCTTCATCGCCGACGATCAGCACTCGCTCGAATGGCTGTTCCGTCAGGACATCGACGGGGGTGGACCCCTCAACTACGACGAGTTCTTCTCCCGCATCGGCGCCGTGGCGATGGGCTCCTCGACCTACGAGTGGATCATCCGGCACGAGAGCGGTCGCTGGCCGTACCACGTGCCAGCCTGGGTGCTGAGCACCCGGGACCTGCCCAAGGTCGACGGCGACCTCCGGTTCGCCCGCGGTGACATCCGCCCCGTTCATGCGGAGATGACCGCCGCAGCGGGAGGTAAGGACCTCTGGATCGTCGGTGGTGGCGACCTGGCCGGCCAGTTCGCTGACGCCGGCCTACTCGATGAGATCATCGTCTACATCGCGCCGGTGACCCTGGGCCGTGGAGCCCCCCTGCTGCCACGGCAGGTCGACCTCAAGCTCGAGGAACTGGACCGCAACCAGGCCTTCGCCTGCGCCCGCTACTCGGTCATCGGTCCGGCAGAGAGCACCGACCCTGACGGTGCCCGGCGATGACCACTGAGCCACGACGGTCGGACGGCGGCGTGTTCGGCCCCCGAGTGGATGTCGCACCGGTTCTCCGCGAGGAGCGTGAGGCGTTGCTGTGCCTCGTCGCCGATCTCGATGATGATGACTGGCATGCGCCGACGCCGTGTCCCGCATGGTCGGTCCACCAGCTGACGGTCCACCTGGTCCATGACGACCTCCGCCGGCTCTCGGGCGACCGTGATGGTCATGGCGGCGCGTGGATCGATGCCTCGAGCTTCGACGAACTCGTCGTCGGGTTGGATCGGCTCAACGAGCAGTGGGTTGAGGCCATGGTGCCGACGCTCTCTCCGCGCATGACCCGGGAACTGTTGGAGTGGTCGGCGAGTCCCACCGAGGAGCACCTGCTCGGACTCGACCCCGATGCGCTGCAGAGTTCGGTGGCGTGGGCTGGATCTGGGCCCCATCCGAACTGGCTGGACGTGGCGCGTGAGTACACCGAGCGCTGGGTACATCAACAGCAGCTACGCGAGGCGGTCGGATGTCCCGGAACGACCGAGGAGGAGTTCGCTGGACCCGTCGTGGAGACGTTCGCTCGTGGGCTGCCCGCCGCGCTGCCACCCTCCGAAGTCTCGAAGCGGAGCGTCGTCGTGCGGGTGACCGGCCCGTTCGAGCGGAGCTGGTCGCTCGAGCCCGGACCGTCGGGATGGACGTTCACCACCACGACGGACCTGGCTTCTGCGATCGTTGAACTCCCCGTCGATGCCTTCTGGCGTCGTGCCGTACGGATGATCGATCGCGATGAGGTCGAGCAGCTGGCGAAGTGCGACGGCGACGGTGTGCTCGTCGACGCGGTGCTGGATCTACGGGCAGCCATCGTTCAAGACGTGCCTGCCGCCTGAGGGTCGGCCACTCAGGCGGGTGTGACGACCGATGCCGAGCCCGTGACGGTTCACCAGCCGTCGAGCCTGGAGCGGCGGACGAAGCTCGGACCGCCATGCTGTTGGGCCGGTCTGTGGGGTAGGGGATGCGGCCAGCGGGGCACGCTGGCGGTGTATCGCTCGTAGGCCGTCCCGAAGCGCTCATGTAGCCGAGGTTCCTCGTACAGCCGCACCCAAGCGTGGAAGGCGACGGCGAGGTATCCGGCGTAGGCGAGCACCGGGCGACTGTTCCACCGTAGGCCTTGGCCCGCAACCGTCGCGGTCACGCCGACGTACTGGGGGTTGCGCATCCATCGGTAGGGTCCGCTGGTCACCAGCTGCTCGGTCTCGGCGATCGGCGCCGGCGTTCCCCGCGCGTGCACGAACCGGACGAAGGCATCGGCGACCAGCGGCAGGCCAACGGCGCACAGGGCCGAGCCGATGTGGCGTTGGGCGGGCTTCGCCGGGGGTGGTTCGCGTCCCTGCGCCAACCACCGGGGGAGCACCCCGATGACCGTTGCGGCCACCGTGGCGGCGAAGGCCACGGTGCCGATGGCTGCGGCGCTGGTGCGCATGGAGGAGCCCTCCGTCTACAGCGGTGGGTCAGACGGGGTCCATGGTCGGTGCCCGGGTGCCCGCTGTCCAGGGCAGCCGCTGGCCGTGTCCCTCCGCCGCGCTGCCCACGCCTGACGCAACGCAAGGGGGACGTGTCCGCTGTTGCTGACGCGCGAGACCGCCGGGGTGGACCCAGCCGTGTTGGCGCTTCCGCGGAAGCGCTTCGACGGACCGCAGTAGAGCGCCGGTTCCCGTGGCGAGCGGTGGGCCTTCGCGTCGGTGGCTTGCCACGGGTGGGCTCTCCCCGCGATCCCCCTGACGTGGTTGGTCTACGGGTTCGAAGGCTGCGCCCGGCCCGTTGCGCCGATCGCCATGGCCAAGCGGACGCCCCAGGCCCGGGCACGTTCTACCTCGCCGTCGACCAGCGGTCCTTGCATGTCGGAGACGAAGAAGCTCTCCGCGGGGACGACGGGGCGGTAGCCGAGCCGCCGGAGCCGCTTGCGTGCGGCCTTCGAGGCGGACCCCGGGATGCGCTTGTCGACGTGAGTGTCGAACGTGGCGACGGGCCGACCGTCGCCCGGGGGAAGCTGCTCCAGCCATTCACGCACGCCCTCTCCGCTAGAGACCAGGGGGACGGTCGCCTGTTCTGCTGCCGAGGCCCGCGACGCGGTTCGGCTCAGGGAGAGCGCGTGGGTCGGGGCCCCAACCACGATCAGGTCGTGGTCTTCGACCAGACCGGGAGGTACCTGACCGACCTCGACGCGTAGGACCTCGATCCCGTGGATCGAGAGGCCGAGCGCGACAGCTTCCGCGATGGTCTGGGTGTTGCCGAACATGGACTCGTACACGATCACGGCACGCATCTCGCCCTCCAGGAGTGACCTAGCAGCTGCACGGCGTCGAGTTGGCCGGGCATCCGAGCTTGCCTCGCCGGACCACCCGATGACCAGGGGCCAAGGTCGTCACTCGCTCGGTACCTCGCTTCGACGGAGTCCACCCCTCGAGCGCAACCACTTGTGGAGTTCGCTTGCCAGCACGACGGCAACGGCGACCACGGCGATGCGTCCCCAACCCGGCCCGGTCACGGGCTCGATCTGCAGGACGTGCTGGGTCGGGGCCCAGTAGCTCGCAAGGACGTGGATCGTCAGGGCGACGATGGTCGCGACCAGGAGGAACCGGTTGCCGGCGATGTGGGTCCGGATGATCGAGCGACGCTCGGACCTCGCGTTGTAGACGTGAGCCGCCATCGCGATCACCAGTGTCGTCAGGGCGGCGCCACGGGCCTGCGCGTCGCTCAGGCCGATGTCCATCGCCCAGGTGAACAACCAGAGGCTCCCGACCGCCATCACCGTTCCGGTGAGGGCGGTTCGCTCCCACAGAACGCCGTTGACGATGCCGTCGCTGCGACGGCGTGGCGGGTGGTCGAGTACATCGGGCTCGCCTGGCTCGAAGGCGAGGGCCACGTCCTGCATCCCGTTGGTGACCACGTTCAGCCAGAGCAGCGCAGCAGGGACGTACGGCAGAGGCATCCCGAAGGCGATCGAGGCGATGATCGCAACGATCGCGGCAGCACCGGTCGAGAGCAGGAAGAACGTCACCTTGCGGACGTTGTCGAAGACCACCCGACCCTCTTCGACGGCGTTGGCGATCGACACGAAGTTGTCGTCGGTCAGCACCATGTCCGACGCCTCGCGGGCGACGTCGGTGCCCGAGCGGCCCATCGCGACACCGATGTCCGCGGCCTTCAGGGCGGGTCCGTCGTTGACGCCGTCGCCCGTGACCGCGACCACCTGATCGTGGCTGCGTAGCGCCCGTACCACGCGCAGCTTGTGTTCCGGGGCGACCCGTGCGAAGACGTCGATCTCGGTGACGGCCTCGAACAGGTCCTCGTCGGACATCACCTCCACCTCGCTACCGGTCAGCACCGTGGCCTCGCGACGGGAGATGCCCAGGTCGGTTGCGATCGCGCGAGCGGTCGCTGCGTGGTCCCCGGTGATCATCACCACGCGGATGCCCGCGTGTCGGCAGCGCCCGATCGCGCCTCGGACCCCATGACGGGGCGGGTCCTGCATGCCGACCAGTGCGGTGAGCGTGAGCTCCTCGGGGTGTGGCGGGTCGGTGTGGTCGATCTCGTCCGCGGCCATGTCCAGGCGGCGCTCCGCCATCGCCAGCACCCGCAAGCCCCGTTCCGCCATCTCCTGGGCGGCGGTCAGCACCTCGTCGCTGTCGAGGTCGCGTACCTCCCCCCGGTCCTCCTGGATGGTCGTGCACAGGCCCAGCACGCGCTCCGGGGCTCCCTTGAGTCGCAGCACCGGCCCGTCCTCGTCGGTGATGACGTACGAGTACTGCAGCTCGGACTCGAAGGGCACCGTGGCCAGTTCGACGCTGTCGACGCGCAGTTGCTCCACCCCGAATCCGGCGGTGCGTGCCGCCACGAGCAGGGCGGACTCCGTTGGGTCACCGCGATGTTCGATCGTGCCATCGTCGTGGTCGACCAAGGCTGACTCGTTGCTCACCACGGCGGTTCGAAGCGCCCTGGCCAACGCACCTTCCGGTTGTTCTGCTACCTGGGTCGCGACATCGGCATCCGAGTCCTCGGTCACCTCGGTCGGTTCGCTGCTGAAGGAGACCCATCCGGCGGCCGACCACCCGCGCATCACGGTCATCTGGTTGGCGGTGAGGGTTCCCGTCTTGTCAGAGCCGATCACGTTGGTGCTGCCGAGGGTCTCGACCGCGGGCAAGGATCGGATCAAGGCGTTCCGCTGAGCCATCCGACGGACACCAAGGGCCATCGCGACCGTGAAGGCGACAGGTAGGCCTTCAGGGACGACCGCTACGGCCAATGCGACCGCGGTGAGGAACATGTCCGGGATCGGCTCGCCGAGACCGACCCCGAGCAGGAACGCGACCACCGTGGATGCCAACACCGCGACCGCGATGATGTTCGCGAAACGGTGCATCCGCTGCTGCAGTGGCGTCTGGGGTTGCACCTCCTCGCGGATGCTCTCCGCGATCCCGCCCAGCACGGTCTGTGGGCCCGTGGCGACCACGACGCCGCGGCCTCGTCCGCTTGCGACAGCACTGCCCATGAAGGCCATGCAGGTCTGATCGGCGGCCAGCTTGTCGGCTCGGACGGCATCCAGCGACTTGCGCGCCGGGTTGCTCTCGCCGGTGAGCAGGGACTCGTCGATGTCCAAAGAGGTCGCCGTGACCAGGCGCAGATCCGCTGGTACACGACTGCCCGAGGTGAGCAGGACGATGTCGCCCGGGACGAGTTCCACGGAGTCGATGTCCGACTCCTTGCCGTCGCGTACGACCGTGGAACGCGGTGCGGCCAACTCCATCAGGGCGTGAACCGAACGGTCGGCCTTGCGCTCCTGGAAGAAGCCGATCACGGCGTTGATCACCAGCACGGCGGCGATGACGGCCGCGTCGGTGTACTCGTCGATCACGATCGTCACGACGAAGGCGACGAGCAGGATGTAGATCAGCGGGCTCTTGAACTGGGCGAGGACGATCTCGAGGTTGCCTCGAGGTTCGTCGTGGCTGAGCTCGTTGGGCCCGTACCGCTCGAGACGCTCCGCGATGACCTCGCCCGGGAGTCCCGTGTGTTCATCGGTCTCGAGGTGTCGTGCTACCTCCGAGGGCTCCAGCGCATGCCAGTCATGGCCATGGTCGTCCGCAGGGGGCGATGAGTCGATGGTGGGCGTGGTCGGGTTGGTAGCCACTCGGGATCCTCGCACGGAACCGGCACCGGCGCGGTAGGACGCAGGCACAAGGTGGTGGACGCTGGGTGCCGACGGTACGGACCGACCAACCGCACGGACAGGACCGGAGGGCCTTTCCGGGAAGGGCCCCTTGCCCCGATGCCGACCAAGGCCGCCCAACCGAAGCCGGTGCCGATCGAACCGATCGGGGCACTCGAGGCGTAGATGGGTCACATGGTGGCCAACCGTGCAACGAGGAGCCGGTGATGCGTCGTTCGTCCGTACTGGCACCGCTCGCTGCGTTGGGGTTGCTCCTGGCTGCGTGCGGCGAGGAGGCGACGGAGCCGGACGCCGGCACCGACGCGGAAGGAGCCGCAGAGGGGTCGGCCGGAGCCCCAGCCGACCCCGATCTGGCGGTGGGGGACAGCGACCTTGGGGAGATCCTGGTGGACGCCGACGGGATGACCCTCTACCTGTTCACCGAGGACCCGCCCGGTGAGAGCGTGTGTCTCGATGACTGCGTGGCCGCATGGCCTCCGCTGGTGGTGGACGGGGAGCCGTCCGTCGGGGAAGGTGTCGATGGGGACCTGGTTGGCACCATCGACCGCGACGATGGGTCCACGCAGGTGACCTACGACGATGCGCCTCTGTACCTGTGGGCGTCCGATGAACAGCCGGGAGACGTCACGGGCCAGGAGGTGCAGGGCGTCTGGTACGTGGTCGCACCCGATGGGCATGCGATCACGGAGGCCGCCGAGAGCGAGGGTGCCGATACCGAGGCCGAGGAGGCCGAGACCGAGTCAGGTCCGTCGTACTGACGGATCCAGAGGCTCGGTTGGAGGTCAGTGAGGGCATGGTTGCTGAGGCCGCTGGGAGCCAGGCTGGCGAAGCCGGTCTGCTCGAGGCTGCCGCGAACGGGGACCAACGGGCGGCAGCGGTGCTCTACGACACCTACGCCGATCCCCTCTACGGCTACGGGCTCCACCACCTGCAGGACGCTGAACTTGCCGAGGAGCTGGTGCAGCGGGTCCTGGAGAAGCTGTGGCGTCGAGCCGACACCTACGACGCCCAACGGGGTCCGGTGCGTGCTCTGGTCTTCACCATCGCCCGGACGACAGCAGCGGACCTGAGGCGAAGCGCGGCTCGACGTCCGATCGCCGCCGGTGGCGAGGCAGATCAGCTCGATCGCGGCCCCTGGGATGCCTCGGCGTTGGCCGTTGACGACGCCGCGGACCAGGTGGTCATCGCGGCGAGCGTCCGGGCCGCACTGGAACGGCTGACCTCGGACCACCGCCGCGTGCTGGAACTGGCCTACGCGCGTGGTCTGAGCCAGCGCGAGATCGCCGACGTGCTCGAGCTTCCGCTTGGCACGGTCAAGTCCCGCACCTACTACGCGCTGAAGGCCTTCCGACTCGCCTGTGAGGAACTGGGGGTGACGCGATGACCTGCGAACGCTTCCGTGCCGAGCTGGGGGGCTACGTCCTGGATGGCCTCGAACCGGAGGAGCGCGACGCCGTTCGCGCCCACCTCGCGGACTGCGAGCGATGCCGGGCCGAGGCGGAGGAACTCTCCGAGCTTCCCGAACTGCTCGCCGAAGCGTGGACCGCCCCGCAGCGTGCCCCCGACGACCTTCGTGCGCGTGTGCTCGGCCAGCTCGGAGAGCGGACGCGCAGGGTCCGTCGGGTCCCCGCGCTGTTGGCCGCCGCACTCGTGGTCGTCGCCGCGCTTGCGGGCGGGGCGGTGGTTACCGTCATGGAGAGGCCCGGGCCGGCCGACGCCGTCTTGACGTTGGAGCGGGATCCTTCGGGGGGCCCCTTCGGTGAAGCTGCGCTCACCCAGGTCGACGCCGGCGTCCAGATCGACCTCGAGTTGGCTGGGGTGCGCGAGGTAGGCGAGGGCTACTACCACGCTTGGCTGCACCGGGACGATATCCGGGTCAGCGCCGGCACCTTCCTCGGCGCCACGGACGGCGAGGTTGCGGTGCAGTTGCTCTGCGGCGGGATCCTCGAGGACTATGAGCGTCTCACCGTGACCTGGCATCCCTTCGACGGTTCGGGTGAGGTGATCGCGGTGGATGCTGCCTTCGGGTCAGCGGTCGAGCGCTCTACGGATACGCCTTGGTGACTACGCCCTCTGCGGCGTCA
The DNA here is from genome assembly GCA_007120565.1 of Nitriliruptoraceae bacterium. Lineage (GTDB taxonomy): Bacteria > Actinomycetota > Nitriliruptoria > Nitriliruptorales > Nitriliruptoraceae > CSSed11-175R1. The sequence continues at coordinate 18,305 of SKNK01000002.1, forward strand.
GCAGCCTCGCGGCAAGCGCGGCGATGATCCAACCCCAGGCGAAGTAGATCGCCTGCAGAGGGTGCAGAGGTGGGCCGAGGATGGCGACCTGCGCCACGATCCAGGCGACCAGCGTCAACCCGACCACGAGGTGGCCCGGAACGGCCCACCGCCGCTGGCGGAGGGCGCCGATCAGCACGAGTGTCGGCAGCAGGCCGTTGACCAGCGCCAGGCAGACCCCGGCGAAGGCAAGGGAGCCGAAGGGGAGGTTCCCCGAGGCCTCACCGAGGTCGAGCCCACCGCTGATCAGTCCGATGGCTCCGCCGTAGGCGCCGACGGCGAGGAGACCCTCGAGCCACATCACGGCGACCTCGGTACGCGACCGCGGTGCGGTTGCGGTGGGTGCCGTGTCGAGACGGGAGGTGGGACGGTGCGAGGTCTCCATGGTCCGAGCCTGCCGCGGTTGAAGGCAGGCATCCAGGGACAAAGGTCCTAGAGGTTCGAGGCGGACTGGGTCACGCGGACCGTTCGGAGTCGCTGATCCGGGGGAAGGGATCGAGGGAGAACACCACCTCGACCGGGAGGTCGAAGTACTCGGCGATCCGGAGCGCCA
>SKNK01000453.1 GCA_007120565.1 Nitriliruptoraceae bacterium
CACCTGTACTCGGTGGCCGGCGGGCTCGACTCGATGATCGTCGGTGAGCAGCAGATCGCCATGCAGGTCAAACAGGCGATGGAGGCCGCGCGCCACGAGGGCACGGCTCGACGCGTGCTGCAGCGGTTGTTCACCCAAGCCGTCGGTGTCGGCCGGCGCCTCCGCGCCGAGACCGCGATCTCCGAGGGTGCCTCCTCCATGGTCGACGTTGGGTTGGACGCGGTCCGGGCTCGCCTCGGCTCGCCCCTCGCCGGGCATCGTGTCGCCGTGGTCGGTGCCGGGACCGTTGGTGCGCTGACCGCCGATCGGTTGGCCGACATGGACGTGGCGCACGTCGACGTCTGGAACCGCAGTTACGACAAGGCGCGACGGCTCGCCGAGCGGGTCGACGGGACGGTCGTCTCGCACGACGAGCTCACCACTGCGGTTGCCGCGGCCGACATCGTGGTGTGCACCACGGGCGCCTCGGAGCCGGTGCTGGACGTCGAACTGGTCGAACAGGCCATGGCTGGCCGCACCCGACCGTTGTTCCTCCTCGACCTCGCCGTTCCTCGCAACGTCGCTCCGGGGTGTGGCGAGCTCGCATCGGTGCACCTCCTGGACGTCGCCTCGGTGCGTGAGCTCGCGGACCGAGGGGCGACCGGTGACGTGATCGCCGCTGCTCGGGCCATCGTCGACGAGGAGGCAGCGCGCTTCCTCGCATGGTCGCGTGCGAGCATCGTCGAGCCAACGATCCGTGACGTCCGCGCTCGCGCGGAAGCGGTTCGCCATGCGGAGCTCGACCGGCTCTCGGCCAAGCTCGCCAGCCTCGACGACAAGCAGCGAGCCGCCGTCGAGTCGCTGACCCGCGGCATCATCAACACGCTCCTTCACGAGCCGACGGTCCGCCTCAAGGAGCTGGCCGATCGCGATGGCGCGGAGCATCATGCCGACGCGCTGCGGGACCTCTTCGACCTCTGATGGTCGCCGTCCCCCAGAAGGGTCCGTGGCTCATCGCGACCCGACGCTCCGAACTCGCCAAGGCGCAGGCCAGGCAGGTGGCCGCAGCGTTGACGGCGGCGACCGGGCGTCCGGCCGAACTGGTGCCGATGGCCACCACCGGTGACGAGCATCCCGACCGTGCCATCGAGGCGTTCGACACCAAGGGCCTGTTCGTCGACCACACCCGCAAGGCGGTGTTGGCCGGCGATTGCCACATGGTGGTGCACTCCTACAAGGACCTGCCGACCGAGGCGTCTCCCGGCCTGGTGGTGACCGCCGTTCCCGAACGGGCCGATCCGCGCGATGCTCTGGTCTCTGCAGCGGGCTGGAGGTTGTCGGACCTGCCGAGGGATCGTCCGATCGTCATCGGGACCTCGTCAGCCCGGCGTCGGTCCCAGATCGAGCGTCGTCGTCGTGACGTGCTGGTCCAGCCGATCCGCGGCAACCTCACCACCCGGCTGCGCAAGGTGAGCGACGGCGAACTCGACGCGGTGGTCGTCGCGACTGCGGGGCTCCTCCGTCAGAAGCCCGACGTCTCCGGGCTGACCGCCGTGCCGCTCGAACACGGCGAGATGCTGCACGCGCCGGCGCAGGGCGCCTTGGCGGTCGAGTGTCGGGTCGACGACGACATCACCCGGGTCGCCCTGATGCAGATCGACCACGGGCCGAGTCGCACCGAGGTCGCGGCCGAGCGGGAGTTGCTCGCGATGCTCGAGGGTGGTTGCACCGCACCGATCGGTGCCCACGCGGAGCTGCGGACGAGCACGAACGGTGATCAACGCCTGGTGCTGCTCGGGCTGGTCGCGGACCCCTCCGGCACCCGGATGTACCGGGCCTCACACGAAGCCGCCCACGACCAGCCCGAACGGCTGGGTCGCACCATGGCTGCCACCTTGTTGGAAGCCGGTGGCGAGGCGATCCTGCGCGACCTGCGAGCCCAGGAGACCGGCGCGTGAACACGGCGGACACGGGCTCGTTGGCCGGTGCGAAGGTGCTGGTTCCCCGGGCCCCGGAACAAGCGGCAGAGCTGTCCGACCGGATCCGTGCCCTGGGTGGTGAGGTGGTCGAGGCCCCGGTCCTGTTGATCGAGCCGGGAGACACCGACGCGTTGGCTGTGGCGGTACGAGAGCTCGCGGACGGCGGCTTCGCGGCCGTCTGCCTCACGTCGCCCAACGGTGTACGAGCGCTCGCGCAGAGCCTGGAGGGCCTGGGCATCGACGCCGAGGTGGTCCGCCAGGCCGAGTTGATCGCGTGCGTTGGTCCCGGTACCGCCGGGGCGCTCGTTGACCAGTTCGGTCTGGAGCCCGACCTCGTGCCCCGTGTCTCCACGACCGAGTCCCTCGGTCTTGCGTTCCCCCGCGGCCAGGGCCGGGTCCTGCTGCCGCGCGCCGACCTCGCCAGTCTGGTGCTGCCCGAGCTGTTGCGCGCGAAGGGCTACGACCCGGTGGACGTCGTCGCCTACCGGACGGCGCGTCCCGACCACCTTCCCGACGAGGTGTTGGATGGGCTCCAGGACGCCACCATCACCCACGTGGTGGTCGCCTCGCCGTCGACAGCGCAGAACCTCGTCGCTCTGCTCGACGGCCGTTCCCTGCGCTCCAAGGTCGTATCGATCGGGCCGGTGACCACCGCGGCCTGCCTCAAGCTCGACCTCGACGTTGCTGCAGAAGCTGACCCACACGACCTGGATGGCCTAGTGGAGGCACTCACCCGGGTCGTGTGACGGGGCGCCCCGTACGCTTCATGCCTCGACCTATAGGAGTCACGCGTGGCGGGGAGTCTCAAGGAGCATCCGGCGGTCGCCATCCCGTTGCGGGTCCAGGAGCGCTACAAGCAGGACGCCGCGGATCAGTTGGCGGCGGCGATCGGCTTCTTCTCGTTCCTGTCGCTGGTGCCGTTGCTGTTGCTCGCGGTCGCGGTGGCCGGGTTCGTGTACTCCGAGCCGGACGACCAAGCGCGGGTCGCGCTGGCGCTGACCGACGCGCTCCCCGGGTTCGGCGAGACGGTGGCCGCTGGAGATCCCGACGAGGGCGTGTCCGCGCTGATCTCCACGGTCGTCGACCAGCGGGGGACGGTTGGTCTCATCGGACTCGTGACCTTGCTCCTCGCCGGCTTGCGCGTGATCGCCTCGGCGATGGCGGCGACCCGGGTGGTCTTCCGGGGAGGTGTGGTCAAGGGGCTCGGTGGTTGGGTCCGCAAGCTGATCAGCCTGCCGGCCCTGGGGCTCGTCGCGTTGCTGGCTGTCGCCGGATCTGCCCTGGTCGGCATCGAGCTCGAGCTCGTTCCGCGGGTGGTCACGGTCGTCGGCGGGTTCCTGGTGAGCTTCGGCCTGGACCTCGTGTTGTTCCTGGTGGCGTACCGGGTGCTGTCCACCACCACCTCGATGCAGTGGAAGCAGCTGTGGCCAGGGGCGGTGCTCGCGGCGGTGGGGTGGTCGGCGCTGAAGATCTTCGGAGCGACCTGGGTGTCGAACCAGGTCGCCAACGCCAACGCCCTGTACGGCGCGCTCGGCGGCGTGATCGCGCTGTTGCTGCTGTTCTACCTCGCGGGCCGGCTGTACCTGTACGGCGCCGAGCTGTCGGCGGTGCTGGTTGAGCGCAGGGAGGGGCCGCTGACCGTCGACGGGCCGGCCGGCGACGACGACGGGACGCGTTCCGAGTCGACGCAGGAACCGGCAGGGGCCTCCGGATCGTCAGCGGCCGTGGCGACGGGGTCGTCCGGGGCGGCCACCGGAGCGACCGGGATGCGCACCGAGGCCGGAGGTTCGGGACCCGACCACCACGACGGCCCACCGCCCATCCCTCGTCGAGCACGGGCGGTGCCGGTGCGCGACCCCGGGCCGCATCAGCCTGGCTCCACCGCGACACCCGACACCCGGGCTCGGCTCGCCGAGGCCGAGATCGCGAACCAGCAGCTGTTGAGCGATCGTGGCAAGCATGTTCGAACGGCGGTCGCGATGGTGTTGGCCGCCGGCGCGCTCGCCGCGGGATGGCGCTTCCTCGGCCCGGATCGCGACTGAGAACCCGCGACCGTAGGTGACCCGGCTCGCGGCGCCGGGAACGCTGATCGCCCGCACCAGTAGGCTCGCGGGTGTCCGATGGGCGTGCGTGTTTCGACCGTGAACGAGAGGCCCCCGTGAGCCGTTTCCCTACCGTCCGGATGCGTCGGCTCCGTAGGACGCCGGCGTTGCGTCGCGCGTTCGCGGAGACCCGGCTCGACCCCGCTGGGCTCGTGCTCCCGGTGTTCGTGAAGGCCGGGCTCGACGCGCCGCAGCCTGTCGCGTCGATGCCGGGCGTGCGCCAGCACACCACCGCATCGGTCGTCGAGCTTGCGCAGGAAGCGGTGGCGGCTGGTGTCGGGGGGATGATCCTGTTCGGTATCCCCGCCAACAAGGACGCTGAAGGCACCACGGGGTGGGACCCTGCGGGTCCCGTTCCGACCGCTGCCCGTGCGGTTCGCGACGCGGTGGGGGACGGTCTGGTCCTGTGGGCGGACGTCTGCCAGTGCGAGTACACCGACCACGGTCACTGCGGTCCGCTGGACGACCGCGGCACGGTGATCAACGATGCCGCCGTCGAGGCCTACGTCCGCGACGCACTGACGTACGCGGAAGCGGGTGTCGATCTGGTCGCCCCGTCGGGCATGATGGACGGGCAGGTCGCCGCGATCCGTGGCGGACTGGATGGTGCCGGGTTCGAGGACGTCGGCATCGTCGCCTACGCCGCGAAGTACGCCTCGGCCTTCTACGGGCCGTTCCGCGACGCTGCGGAGTCGACCATGGCCGAGGGCGACCGGGCGTCGCACCAGATGGATCCGGCCAACCGGCGTGAAGCCGTCCGGGAACTCGACCTCGACGTCGCCGAAGGCGCCGATGCGCTGATGGTCAAGCCGGCCCTGCCCTACCTCGATGTCCTGGCGGATGCACGCGCCAGGCACGATCTCCCCCTGGCCGCCTACCAGGTCTCCGGCGAGTATGCGATGGTCGCGGCGGCCGCTGCGCGCGGTTGGATCGACGGGGCTGCGGCCATGCGCGAGTCGGTGCTGTCCATCCGGCGTGCAGGAGCCGACCTGGTCCTGACCTACGCCGCGATCGAGCTGGCGAGGGACTCAGCGTGACGCTGCCCGCCGACCCCGGAACCGGGGCACCGACCTGGTTGGTCGAGGTGCCGCTCGCGCACCGTGGGTTGCATGGCGACGGCATCCCCGAGAACTCGATGGCGGCCTTCCGTGCCGCAGCGGACGCGGGCTACGGCGTCGAGTTGGACGTCCACGTCACGTCCGACGACCTCGCGGTCGTCGCCCACGATGCGAGCCTGCTGCGCATGGCCGGGGTCGACCGCCGCATCGGCGAGATGACCGGTGACGAGTTGCAGGGGTTCCGCCTCGAGGAGACCGACGAGCACATTCCGCGGCTCCCGGAGGCCCTGGAGGCCCTGCGGGATGTACCGGTCATGGTGGAACTGAAGTCGCCCCGGCTGCGAGCGGGTGCTCTCGAGCGTCGGGTCGCCGCCCTGCTCGACGAGCATCCTGGCCCCGTGTGTGTCGCCAGCTTCAACCCCGTCGCCCTCCGCTGGTTCCGACGCAACCGGCCAGACCTGCCCCGGGTGCTCACCGCGACCTCGGAGTCGTCCTCCGGGCTGCCGGCGCCGCTCGTGCGCCGCCTGGCCAACCTGCGTGATCTGCGCAGCGTCGACCCCGTTGCCGTGAGCTACGACGTCAAGGGGTTGCCGCAGCCGGCCGTCGATCAGTGGCGTGACCGCGGTGGAGCGGTGGTCACCTGGACCGTCCACGACGAAGCCACGTGGGAGACGGCCCGCCGCCACGCGGACAACATCATCTTCGAGAACATCCGTCCAAGCCTGGACGACCGCCCGACGACGTGAGGTCAACCGTGAGTACCGACGCCTCCGCGCGCCTGTTCGACCGTGCCCGCTCCGTGATCCCCGGCGGGGTGAACTCGCCGGTCCGCTCCTTCGGCA